>URUF01000004.1 GCA_900550955.1 uncultured Eubacteriales bacterium
GGCGTGCGCAAGCGCGCCGCCCCACTTGTAAGAACACATCCTTTCTGGCCGGCATAGCATGAGGTAGTCAGCCTATGGCAGCTGGAAAGGAGTGTTTACATGCGGAACGACCTATGGATGCGGCCTGCGCTGCAAATGCGCGAGGCGGTGCTTATGCCCGCCCTGCCCAGCAGAGCAGTAGAGGCCTGGACTTGGGAGTGGCAGCCTCCTGCGGCGGAGGAGAGCCCCTTCCGTCCCGTGCCCCAGGAGGGGATGGAAACAGATAGAATGCAGTTGAGCACCTATGTGCGCCCGCGCGGCAGCATGGCGGGGCGGGGCGTGCTCAGGGCTGCCGGCGTAGCCACGAACCCCTATGCGCTGGGACGAAGATCCCAATGCACGCAGCCCCATTGCAGGACTATGCCCATGCGCAGATGGCCCGTTTGGTAACCAAATTGCATTCCGCCACAGGACGGCTTGACAGGCAGAGGCGGCCGCTATCCCGCAAAATGGGGTAGCGGCCGCTGGCGTTATCGCACAAAGAGCTGGGTTACATACACAAATCCCTGCGAATCCGTGCACACGCCAATGCCTACCTTGGTCCATTGCGTGCCCAGGATGTTTTGGCGGTGACCCGTACTGCTCATAAAGGCAGCCTGGGATTTTTCCACCGTGGCATGGTGGGCGATGTTTTCACCCACGGAGGTGAAGGCATAGCCATGGGATGAGAGCATTTGCGCGGCGCTGCCATAGGTGGGCGAGGTATGGGCAAAGTAGCCGTTGCGGTACATATCCTCGCTTTTTAGCCGTGCCAGCGCGCACAGGGCCGGGTCCAGCGTAAGCGCGGAACGGCCGTTTGCCGCCCTATCCTGATTCAGCAAAAGAAATGCATTTTCCTCTTGCGCGCTTATGGAAGGCGTAGTATAATCATCGTCTGTGGAGGGAGGATTTGGCGTTACATCGGGCTTTTTTGTGGGCCTGGGCGTTTGCGTAGGCGCAGGCGTGGGGGCCTTAGTTGGCTGCGCGGTTGGCTTAGGCGTCGCGGTGGCCGCAGGCTTGGCCGTCGGCGCGGGCGCTTGCGTTGGTTCGGGAGAAGGCGTTGCCGTTATGACCGGTTTTGGAGTGGCGTCGATCGTGGGTTCAGGCGAGGGCGTTGCCGTGGGTTCAGGCGAAGGCGTTGCCGTAGGTTCAGGCGAGGGCGTTGCCGTGGGCTCAGGCGAAGGCGTTGCCGTGGGAGCTGCGGTAGGCTGCGGGGCCTGCGTAGGCTTGCACACGGGCTTTGCTGTGGGGCATGCGGCTGCCGGAGGAGCGCTTTGCGTATCGCTGGGAGCGGTAGGCTGGCAGGTTTGGCTTTGCTTTCCGCAGCCCGTGTTTTGACGGTATGGCCACCCTGTAAAGCCAAATTGGGAGGCCGGTGCGCCGGAAGCAAAGGCGGCGCCGCTTGCCATCAGGCTTCCGGTCAGGAGCAAAAGGGACAGCTTTTGTTTTCCGTTCATTGGATACCTCCAAATAGAAAGGATATTCGCTCCATGGAGCGTAATATAATCGTAATAAATTAGAAAAATAATTGCAATCAAATTACCATCCAATTTCCATGGCAATGTTTCCAAGCGGAAACAATGTACCCATCATATGAGGAGGAATCGGCAAATGAAACTTGTCAAATGCCCGCGCTGTGAATTGAATTATATTCAGGAAACGGAAAAGTTCTGCAAGGTGTGCTTGCGGGAAATGAAGGGCACCCAGGCCGAGGATGATATGGAGCTGTGCTCCGTATGCAACGCCGCGCCCGCCCTGCCCGGACGGGACGTATGCCTGAGCTGCCTGAAAGAAATGAACGGGAACGGCGGCGATTTGGGCGATGACGAGGGAGCCCCGATTGTGGATGAAAGCGCTATCGGCCTTAATTCCGTAAGCACAATGGATGAAATTATCCCTCAGATTCACGAGGAGCTTTCGGAAAATGAATTTGACGGTATGGAAGGCGAGCTTTCCCTTGAAAGCGTCATTGAGGATGAGGAAAGCGACGAGGACGACGGAGAGGAAGAACAGGACGACTGAGGTTGGAAACCTAGCGAGGGATGAATGTCGATTTATGCCATTGGCGATCTCCATCTGCCGGGCCACGCGGAAAAGCCCATGAATGTGTTCGGCAGCCATTGGGATCGCCATTTTGAAGTCATCAGCGAGCATTGGCGGCGCATGGTTGCGCCGGAGGACGTGGTGTTGATTCCCGGGGACATCAGCTGGGCCATGCAGCTGGAAGAAGCGTTGGACGACCTGCGAGCCATAGCGGCCCTGCCGGGGCAAAAGCTGCTTTTGCGCGGCAACCACGATTATTGGTGGAGCTCGCTTACCAAGCTGCGCGCGGTGCTGCCCGAGGGCATGCGGGTGATCCAAAACGACGCGCTCAAGCTGAACGGGCATATTTTTTGCGGCACGCGCGGTTGGACGCTGCCCACGCCGCAGCAGGCGCTGGGCGCGCAGGATGAAAAGATTTTTCAGCGTGAGGTGATGCGGCTGCGCATGTCCCTTGAACAGGCCAAAAAGCTTGGGGAAGGCGACGTGACGGTAATGATGCACTATCCGCCCCTTTTGGCGGACGGGCTTGCCACGCCATTTACGGAAACCCTGGAGGAATATGGGGTTGAGCGGGTCGTATATGGGCATTTGCATGGCGCGGGCATCAAAATTGCCTTTGAGGGGCGGCGCAATGGCATTGACTATATGCTCACCTCCTGCGATGCATTGGGCTTTCAACCGAAACTGATTTTGGAAGAAAACGTAATTCTGAATTTTTAGAAATATTTTATTAATATTTTAGAAATATTTATAGTGCGAACGGGCGTTCTTAAAGCTCTCAAATCCTTTTGAAAAAAGGGTTTGAGAGCCTTCATTTTTTGTCTACAATTTGTGGCGAACGGCCGTTCTTACAAGACGGCTGTTTTTGTGATGCGTTTGTTTCAAAATGGAAAAATATAGAAGGCGACATGCGTTGACTTTCCGATAAAAGGTGGGGCATAATGGTGTTACATCCCTAAAAAGGGTGGAAAGTGGAGTTCAAAGGGAGCGGGTGATGGCTGTGGACGAGGAGAAGCGCATGGACAGCCATACGTCCGCAGAACCCACCAGGCCAAAGAAATTCGTGTTCTTTGGCAGCTACGACCACTCCATTGACGCAAAGGGGCGAATCATCGTACCGAACGCCTACCGCAAGGCCCTGGGCGAAAGCTTTACCATCACAATCGGCCTGGACGACCGCGCCATCGCGCTGTATCCCGACGAGGCGTTTGAAAAAATGGTGGAGGAGCTATACGCGCTCAACCGCCGCAAGCCCGCTGTGCAAAAGCAGCTAGATCATGTGGCCAAGTTCAGCTATCCGGGAATGCAGGCGGATAACCAGGGCCGCGTGCTGCTGCCGGTAAAGCTGCGCCAGTATATCCTGGGCGACGCGCGCGATGTGGAAATCAGCGGCGCGCTGGATCATATCCGCATTGTGGAAAACGCCGTGGCCACGGAGGAGGATACCTACTATAAGGAGAACCGCGAGGAAATCCTTAACGAGATTGCCGGCCTTGAGAGCTAGGCGGGAAAGGAGATGCGAACATGTCGCAATATGAACCGTTGTATGACAGCTATAGCCGCGCCGGGCAGGAGCGCTATGTGCCCACGCCGCGTATGAGCGTGTCCTCCAGCGTATATTTGCCGGGCAGCGATGTGGATATGCAAACCGGCAGGCTCAAGCCGGACCGCCAGCGCCGCTGCCGTACCCAGGGAAAGCGCCTGGAAATTGAGCGCCTGGAACGCGAGGAGCAGGCGCTGAAGGCCTCCGTCCAGCGCGAGATGAGCAAGGGCGGCGTGCGCATCTCCATGCGCACGGGCATATTATTGGTTGCGGTGCTGCTGTTTGTGTGCGGCATCAGCATCCTGGTTCAGCAGGGCGCCATTGCGGATAGGCAAAAGGCCGTCAATCGCCTGGAGCGCTCTATCGCGGATTGCCGCAGCCAGAATGCTACTTTGGAAACACAGATCGCGGAAGCGTCCGACGCGGCAACCATTTGCTATGCCGCCGCGCGCAACCTTAACATGATCCCCGCAGAATCTGCGGAGGCCATTCATCTGGTGGCGGTGGATACGCGGCCTAAGGCCGCTGGCGTAGCGGCGGCGCAATCCACGGCGCGGCAGCCCGGCGCGGAAGCTACGCCCATACCCGCCTTGGCCAGCAACTGATTTTGCCGCCGCGGGGCAAATTGGGTCGAAAGCGGCATATCCCTTTTTCAAAATGCATACATCCCCCATAATCAAGCATAATGGGGGATGGAGTATGCCTACCGAGCTGCACATACGCAAAAGGGTTTTCGCGCTCCTGATGATGATGGTATTCCTGTTTACCCTGCTGGTGATGCGCATTGCCTATTTAACGACCGCGCAATCCGCAGCGCTCACGCAGCGGGGCATCCGGCAGTGGACGCGCGAAGGCACCGTGTACGCCCGGCGGGGCAATATTTTGGACACGAACGGGCAAACGCTGGTGGTAAGCGCGACCGCTTATATCGTTAGCGCGGATCCACGCAAGATATCGGACATATCCTTGTTTGCGCAAACGATATGTCCGATTTTGGATTTATCCGAGGAAAGCGTGGCGAAAAAGCTTGAGGACAGGAGCAAGGCTTCCGTGATGCTCAAACGCCAGGTGTCGCGCGAAACGGCGGACGAGCTGCGCAAGCTGCAAGCCTCGGCCAACGAAACGGTGGCAAAGGAAATGGCGGCGTTGCTTTTTGACGAGGACGTAAGGCGCGTATACCCGCGCGGGGCGTTTTTGGTGCAAACGCTGGGGCTAACCAACGTGGATAGCGTAGGCCAGTCCGGCGTTGAGCAGCAGTATGAAACGCTGCTGCGCGGCGCCGCCGGGGCAAGCCTGCGCAGCGTGGACGGTAAGGCGCAGCCCATTTATGACAGCGGCAACCTGTATATTGAGCCGCAGGATGGCAATGCGCTCAAGCTGACCATTGACGCGACGATCCAGGAAATATGCGAAAAGGCCATGCGCGAATGCTACGATGTGAATAAGGCGCAGGCGGTGCATGTGATCGCCATGGATCCCTACACCGGCGCGCTCCTGGCCATGTGCTCCAAACCGGATTACGACCCCAACAACCCGCCCCGTGACCAGGCCGACGCGCTGCAAAGGCTGATGCGTATCCGCCTGATTTCGGACGCCTATGAACCGGGCTCCACGTTTAAAATCCTCACGGCGGCCTCCGCGCTGGATGCAGGCGTTACCACGCCGGAGGATAGCTTTTACTGCTCGGCCAAGATCAAGGTGGATGGGGATACCATACGCTGCTGGGGCAGGCCCCATGGGGCGGAAACCATGGCGCAGGGCCTGCAAAACAGCTGTAACCCCGTGTTTGTGGAGCTGGCGCTGCGCCTGGGCACGGAGCGCATGTACCAATACCTGCACGCCTTTGGCTTGGGCAAGAAAACGAATGTTGACTTACAGGGGGAGGGAAGTGGTATACTAATACCTGCGAAATCCGTCAAGAATGTGGATTTGGCGCGCATTGGTTTTGGGCAGAGCGTGGCGGTCACGCCTATACAGCTACTGACGGCCGCCTGCGCCGTGATCAATGGCGGCAGGCTGATGCAGCCCTATCTGCTTAAGGAGGCTATTTCGCCTGAAGGTACGGTGATATACCGCGCCCAGCCCAAGGTGGTATCCACGCCTATTTCGGAAGAAACCAGCGCGACCATGCGCGGCCTGCTGGAAAAGGTGGTTTCCATTGGAGGCGCCAAAAACGCCGCTTTGGAAGGGTACCGCATCGGCGGCAAGACGGGTACGGCGCAGGTGTATAAGGACGGACGCATCGTAAGGGACGTGCACATCGGCTCCTTTTTGGGGTTTGCTCCGGCGGACGACCCGCGCATCGCCCTGTTGGTTATTGTGGACGAGGCGGATACGCCCGTGGACTACGGCGGCACCACCGCGGCTCCTTTTGCTAGACAAATCCTGGCGGATGTGTTACCTTATTTAGGTTGCAGGCCCGCTAGCGAGGATACGCGCGAGCAGGTGGAGGTGCCAAACGTTGTGGGCATGCCGCTGTGGCAGGCGCGCAAGGTAATGGCGGACGCGGGCTTCCATGTGCTGGACGACGGCGCGGGAGATACTGTAACCGCGCAGATGCCCAGCGGGGGCGGGACGCTTGTGGCGGGAGGCCAGACGATGCTTTACACCTACACCGAGGCCCTGCCCCAGACGGAGGAGCTTGTGT
Organism: uncultured Eubacteriales bacterium; assembly: GCA_900550955.1. GTDB lineage: Bacteria > Bacillota > Clostridia > Christensenellales > Aristaeellaceae > Limiplasma. Next base: position 6,252 of record URUF01000004.1, read on the forward strand.
GCGTGCCGGATGTGGCGGGCCAATCCATCGCCCAGGCGGCGGCGCTCCTGCGCCAGCGCGGGCTGGAGATGGAGATTGACGGAACCGGCTTTGCCACCCGGCAGGAGCCGGCGGCGGGGGAGTACCTCGCACGCGGGCAGGTGGTAAAGGTTACCTTTGAAATGCCCAATCCATAGAGGATGGAGGAATACAGATGCGACTGAAGGAGCTGCTTAACGATGTGCCCGGCATTTTGGAAACGCGGGGGGACGTCGAGGTTCAAATCGACGCGCTGGTGACGGACAGCCGCGACCAAGTGGACAACGGCCTGTTTTTCTGCATCAGCGGCATGCGGTTTGACGCGCATACCTTTGCCCCCCAGGCCCAGCACAACGGCTGCGTAGCCTTGGTGGTGGAGCGCTTTTTGGATAGCCCGCTTGTACAGGTAAAGGTTGAAAACGCCCGGTCCGCCATGGCGTACATCGCCTCGGCCTTCTTTGGCCATCCGGAGCGCAAGCTGCGCATGGTAGGCGTTTGCGGCACCAAGGGCAAAACCACCACCAGTTATTTGATGAAGGCCATTCTGGAAAAGGCGGGTTTTCGCACCGGGCTGATTGGCACCACCGGCAATATGATTGGCCAAAAGCATTTGCCCAGCAACATGACCACGCCGGATCCCGTGGATTTGCACCGCTGCCTGAAGCAGATGGTGGATGAGGGCGTGGAGGCCGTGAGTATGGAGGTTAGCGCCCATGCGGTGGATATGCACCGCTTGGACGGCATAACCTTTGAGGCGGCATGCTACACCAATTTCTCACAGGATCATCTGGACTACTTTGGCACGATGGAACGCTATTTTGAAACTAAAAAAAGCTTCTTTCTGCACGGCGCGGTGAAAAACGCGTCGCTGAACGCCGACGACGAAACCAGCGAGCGCGTGATTCACGATATGAAAATTCCCCATATCACCTACGGCATCAGCGCCGAGGCGGATGTGTTCGCGCGCGACATCGAGATATCCGAAAACGGCGTGTCGTTTTCCATCCAACTGCGCGGGCTGGAGGAAATGCCCATCAGCATGCACCTGACGGGCATGTTTAACGTCTACAACGCTTTGGCCGCCGCCTCGCTTGCAATGATTTTGGGCATTGATAAAAGCGCGATCAAGGAAGGGCTGGAGAGCATTCAAAACGTGCCTGGCCGCGTGGAGATGCTGGATACGCATACGCCCTACAAGGTGATACTGGACTATGCGCATTCCCCGGACGCGCTGAACAACGTGCTTACCACCGTGCGCGCCTTTACCAAGGGCAGGCTGATTGCCCTGTTTGGCTGCGGCGGCGACCGCGACCATGGCAAGCGCCCCATTATGGGCGAGATTGTAGGCCGCCTGGCGGATTTCTCCATTTTGACGAGCGATAATCCCCGCACCGAGGATCCCGACGCGATTTTGCGTTCCATCGAGGAGGGCATGAAGCGCACCAAGGGGCGGTATGTGGTGATTGAAAACCGCCGCGAGGCCATCCGTTACGCGCTGGAGATGGGCCGCGAGGGCGATGTGATTATCCTGGCGGGCAAGGGCAATGAAACCTACCAGGATATCATGGGCGTAAAGCGGCCCTTTGACGAAAAGGTGGTTGTACGCGAGCTGCTAAGCGAAATGCGTGGTTAAACATACCAAGGAGTGATGGTGCATGATGGCGACGATGGCGGTAGTGCTGGTTCTGTCCGCGGTGGCGATGCTTTTGATCGGGCCGAGGGTGCTGCCTGTTTTGCGCAAGCTCAAGTTTGGGCAAACGATTTACGAGCTTGGTCCCAAGAGCCATCAAACCAAGCAGGGAACGCCTACGATGGGCGGGCTGATGTTTGTTGCGGTTTCCTGTGTGATCACGGCGCTGGCCATGCTGTGGCGCCCCGGCGATTTTGCGGGCGGATGGGATTTTGGCCTGGCGGCCATTGTGGTTTCGCTCGCAAGCATGCTGATTGGCTTTGTGGACGACTTTATCAAGGTGGTCAAGAAGCGCAATCTGGGCCTGATTTGGTGGCAGAAGATCATTGGACAGGTCGTGGTGGCGGTTGGCTTTTCGCTGTACTGCTATTTAAGCCCCTATGTGGGCAGCAGCATTCTCATCCCCTTCTTTCATACGGAATGGGATTTGGGCGTGTTCTATGTGCCGCTGATGGCGCTGTTTATGATCTTTATGATTAACAGCGCCAACTTGCAGGACGGCCTGGACGGGCTTTTGAGCTCCGTAACGGTGATTTCCAGCGCCACGTGGGGGCTGCTGGCCCTGTTTGCGAGCATGGCGGCGGGCACGGCGCTCGCGGGCGGCATGGCCGCCAATTATGAGCACCTTGCCTTTTTTGCCATGGCGCTAACCGGCGGATGCCTGGGCTTTCTGCGGTTTAACCATTATCCCGCGCTGGTTTTCATGGGCGATACGGGCAGCATGTTCATCGGCGGCGCAATGGTGGGCATGGCCATGCTCATGCGCATGCCCGTCTACATGGCCTTGGTATGCTTTACGCTGATCATGTCCTCGCTGAGCGTGATTATCCAGCGCATCTATTTTAAGGCGACGCATGGCAAGCGCATTTTCAAAATGTCGCCCATCCATCATCATTTTGAATTGTGCGGCATGACGGAAAAGCAGATCGTGGCCATGTATGCCGGCGTAATCGGCGTGCTGTGCGTGATTACCCTTTTGTTTGCATAACCCTATTCACACCTGATTTTTGGAGGTGATTTGCATATGAAACTGGCTGGAAAGCGAATTTTGGTGGTGGGCATGGCGCGCAGCGGCATTGCGGCCGCGGAGCTGATGATGCGCTATGGCGCCACGCCCATTCTTAGCGACCGCAAGAAGGAGGACGCCTTTGGCGCGGAGCTTGACGTGCTGCGCGGCACGGCCTGCGAGTTCCGCCTGGGTGAGGATCCCGTCAAGCTGCTTAACGAGGCGGACGGGTTGGTGATAAGCCCGGGCGTGCCCATTGACGCGCCGGTGGTTGCGGCGGCAAAGGAGAAAAACGTGCCCATGGCGGGCGAGCTGGAATTGGCATGGTCGCTTTTGCAGGGCGACGTGCTAGCCATATCCGGTACCAACGGCAAAACCACCACCACAACTTTGCTTGGAAAGATTTTTGAAAACGCGGGCCGTGTAACGCACGTGGCGGGCAATATCGGCTACCCGCTTTCCGCCGTGGCCATGGAAAGCCGCAAGGAGGATGTGAGCGTGGTGGAGGTATCCAGCTTCCAGCTGGAGAGCATCAAAACCTTCCATCCGCATGTGGCGGCGCTTCTTAACATTACGGAGGATCACCTCAACCGCCACGGCACCATGGCGCAGTACATCCGGCTTAAGCAGCGCATTTTTGAAAACCAGCATGAGCGCGATTTTGCGGTGCTGAACATGGACGACCCCATTTTGGTAAAGATGGCGGGGAAGGTCAAAAGCCAGGTGGCCTTCTTTAGCCGCACGCAGCCGGTGGAAAACGGGGCGTTTGTGGACGATGGCAAAATTGTGTGGCAGTGGAAGGGCGCCAGGCGCGCCATTTGCGATGCAGATCAAATTTTGATTCCCGGGCCGCACAACCTGGAAAACGCGCTGGCCGCCACGGCTATGGCCTGCGCCATGGGCGTGCCCGCGCCGGTCATTAGGCACACGCTGCAATCCTTCACGGGCGTGGAGCACCGCATTGAAAAGGTGCGCGTGTTCCAGGGCGTAACCTACATCAACGACAGCAAGGGCACGAACGTGGACAGCACCATCAAGGCCGTGCAAAGCATGAAGGCCCCTACGGTGCTTATGCTGGGCGGGTATGACAAGCATACCGATTTTATGCCCCTGTGCCAGGAGATCCTTTCTTCCGGCAGGATTGACGAGGTGGTGGTGATGGGCGAAACCTCGCGCCAAATCCGCGAGCAGCTGGAGGAAGCGGGCTACACGCATATCACCCAGGCATACAGCATGCAGGACGCGGTGGAGAAGGCGCGCGGCCTAGCGGTATCCGGCGGAAACGTGCTGCTGTCGCCCGCGTGCGCAAGCTTTGATATGTTCCGCGATTATGAGCACCGCGGGGCTGTGTTCAAAGAGATCGTGAACGCGCTGAACGCCTAAAGAACGCCCTTCCCTTTGCGGAAGAGATGCATACGAAAGACGAAGCATCTTTTCAACGTTGGGAGGGGCTTTTTTGATACAGCATGAACCCGTAAGCAGCACAAGGTATATGAAGCCCCGGCGCGCCGGCGTGGATAGGACGCTGCTGCTGATTTTGGCGCTTTTGATGATGTGCGGGCTTTTGGCGCTTTTTAGCGCCACCTACTATAAGGCGATCGACCATGGCGACGCGCTGCTGGAGGTAAAGCGCCAGCTGGTTGGCATTGGGCTTGGAGCCGCATTGATGTTTGTGACATGCCGCATTCCCTATACCTTTTGGCGGCAGCCCAGGGTGGTTGTGGCCGCGCTGGCGGGCAGCTATGCGCTGTTGGTACTGGTGCTGGTTCCCGGCATCGGCGTGTACCTAAACGGCTCTCGCCGCTGGCTGAACATCGCGGGCATGAGCTTTCAGCCTTCCGAGGTGGCGAAGATCGCTTCGGTGATGTATCTGGCCGCTACGCTCAGCTACCGGGTGGAACAGGTGGAAAAGCTGTGGCGAGGCATTGTGCCGCTATTGATTGTGCCCGCGGTGATGTTTTTGCTGATCTTGCAGCAGCCCAACCTATCCACGGCAGGCAGCATTATGATTGTGGCGGTGCTGATGATGCTGCTTAGCGGGGCAAAGTGGAGGCATTTGAGCCTGATGGGCGTGGCGGGGCTGATTGTGGGCTCGATCTACGCCTGGATTGAGCCATACCGGCGCGAACGGCTTTTGTCCTTCCGCAACCCCTTCGCGCAGATGAGCGACGAGGGCTACCAGCTGGCGCAATCGCTGATTGCTATTGGCTCGGGCGGGTTGTTTGGGCGCGGCTTGGGACAGGGGCGGCAAAAGTTCAGCTACCTGCCCTATCCAGAGAGCGATTTTATCTTTGCCATTGTGGGGGAGGACTTTGGGCTGTTTGGCTGTACGGTGGTGATCCTGCTGTTTGTTGCGTTCGCGTTCGCGGGTATGCGCATTGCCGTTTCCTGCCCGGACCGCTACGGCTGCCTGCTGGCGGCGGGGCTTACGGCTATGATTACCGTACAGGCGATGATCAACATTGCCGTGGTTATTGGCGTGGTACCCACAACGGGGCTGCCCCTTCCGTTTTTCAGCGCAGGGGGCACGTCCATATCGCTGCTGATGGCCTCCACGGGCATTATACTGAGCGTTTCCAGAAGCGCGGGGCAATAGTTTTTTTCACACATGGTCAGGCATGACATAGGATGGTGCATGGAATGCTTGACGGAGGTGGAAGAATGAACGCCTTGCAAATTCGCGGCGGCAGACGCCTAGCGGGGGAATGGACAGTACATAGCGCCAAAAACGCGGCGCTGCCGATTATGGCCGCAGCCATCCTGACGGAGGAAAAAACGCTGCTGGAGGCGTGCCCGCGGCTAAGCGATATTGGCTATATGGGCGATATCCTGAAAACGTTGGGCTGCGGGGTGCGAAGGCTGGACGGAGGGTTGGAAATTGACCCGCAGGGGCTGTGCTGCCATGAGATGCCGGATGCGCTGGCCAAGAAGATCCGCTCGTCCATTTTTTTGCTGGGGCCTATCCTGGCGCGCTTTCGCAAGGCCACGGTTACCTTTCCCGGCGGCTGCGAAATTGGCATGCGGCCTATCGACCTGCATTTGAGCGGGCTTAGGCAGCTGGGCGTGGACATCCATGAGGAAGGCGGCGTGATTCACTGCGACGGCCACAATATGCGCGCGGGAACGGTGCATTTTGACTATCCCAGCGTAGGGGCCACGGAAAACGTGATGATGGCCGCCGTGCTGCTGCGGGGACGCACGCTTTTGCACAACACGGCACGCGAGCCCGAAATTGTGGACCTGCAAAACATGCTGTGCCGCATGGGCGCGCGGATAAGCGGCGCGGGTACGCAGACGGTTATAGTGGAGGGCGTGAACCGCCTGCACGGCGTGGACTACCGCCCCATGCCGGACCGCATTGTGGCGGGAACGCTGCTGGCGGCGGCCGCGGCGACGGGCGGCTCCATCCGGCTGGAAAACGTGCCATGCCGGGATATGTACGCCATCTTTAGCAAGCTTAGGGAGATGGGCTGCGTGATTGGGGAGAAGGAAACGGCGGTTACGCTGCACGCGCCGGACCGGCTTGCCGCCTTCCAACAGCTGCAAACCCAGCCGCACCCGGGCTTTCCCACGGATATGCAGGTGCAAATGCTGGCGCTGGCTACCTTGGCGAAGGGAACCTCGGTGGTTGTGGAGAATGTATTTGAGAACCGTTTTACCCACGCGGGCGATTTGAACCGAATGGGCGCAAACGTGATGGTGAACGGGCGCACCGCAGTGGTGCAGGGCGTAGAGGCGCTGTACGGCGCGCGCGTGGCCGCGCGTGACCTGCGCGGAGGCGCGGCGCTGGCGATTGCCGGGCTGCGGGCCCGCGGCGAAACGCTGGTGGAGCACGCGGAATTGATTGACCGCGGATATGAGCGGCTGGAGGATATGCTTTTGGCCCTTGGGGCGGATATCCGCCGGGTGAGCGTAGAGGCATAACCCAGGAGAGGAGAAGGTACATGAGCAACCGTGCCGGCAAAGGCGGCAAGCAGGGCTATGAGCATGAGCAGTTTGAGGCTTATGGCGAATATACCTACGATTATTTGCGGCAGCTTGGGGAGGAAAACGGCGAGCCTTCCGCGCAGCCTCCCGAGGCTGCGCAGGAAGCCGCGGGGGCTGCCGTACAGATGGCTAAGCGCGCGCACAAGCGCCGGCGCACACATGGCTTTTTCAAGTTTTTGACCCTGCTTACGGTGCTGACCATCGCCTTGGTGGTGGGCCAGGAAACGCTGTTTAGGCTGGAAACGGTGTATGTGATTGGCAACGAGCAAAAAACGCCGCAGCAGGTGGTGGCCGCCTCCGGCCTGGTGCGCGGGCGCAATATGATTTCCATCGAGGAGGAGGACGTGGCCGAGGCTTTCAGCAAGGACCACACAATCATCTTTAAGGGGATGCAGAAGGAATATCCCAATACCATCTACCTGTATATTGAGGAGCGCAAAACCGTAGCGGCCATGCAGTGGCTGGGCATCCTGTATACGCTGGACGGCGAGGGAATTGTAATGAAGGAGGAAAGCGGCTCCAACATTCCCGCGGGGCTGCCGCTGATTACGGGCCTGCGGGTGAGCAACATAAACGTTGGGCAGCAGCTGCTGGTACGCTCGCCCAAGCAGCTGGAGGCCTACCGGGTGATCCTTGAGGAATTGCAGCTGCAAATGTATCAAAGCCAGATATCCGAGATCAACCTGTCCAACCCCGAGAATATTTACTTGATTACGGTGGAGGGCATAACGGTGCGCCTAGGCAATGCAAGCTACATGCAAGCCAAAATAGGCGCGGTGCGCACGGATATGGCCTACCTGCGCCAGCTGGGCAAAACAAGCGGCATTTTGGACGTAACCACGCCGGAGGACGCCAAATACATGCCCGAGAATTGAAAAATCGGAAAAGTTTACAAAGAGATTCTCAAAAACGTGAAAAAAAAGCAGGATTATGCTTGCGAATTTATGCCAAAGCGGTTACAATAAATAGTGGTACTTTGGGTGCTTTGTATTGCCGCGCGGCTTGGGCGCGCTGGAAGCATCCGTCCTGCCGCAGGCCCGTTGCCCGCGGCTGATTCCTGAGGAACAGGGGAATGCTTTGTTATGAAGTCAACCATCGCGGCAATTGATTTTGGCACATGCAAAATCGTGACGCTCGTGGCCGAAACAAGCGGCACACAGCGCTGCGATATCATAGGCGCGGGCATTTCCGCCTATGACGGCTTTCTGGACGGGGAATGGAACAATACCATGCTCCTTAACGAAGCCATTCAAAAATCCATCACCGAGGCGGAAACACAATCCAAACGGAAAATTCGCGAGATCAACGTGGGCGTTCCAGGCGAGTTTACACGCGTGTACGCGGTTGAAACCAGCGTGACCATTCAGGGCGCGGATCCTCATGTGACGCCGCGCCATGTGGAAAAGATCTTCGCCAATGCGGACAAGCAGCTCTCGCCCGTGCGCGGCGTGGTGGTGCACCGCAGCCCCGCATGGTTCATGGTAGACGGCGGCAAAAAGACGCTCGAGCCCGTGGGCCTTAAGGGCACGGAGCTTAAGGCGCTGGTAAGCTTTGTGGTGGCGGATACTTTTTTCCTGGATGATGTGATGGCGCGCCTGCGCGATATGAACATCACCGTGAGCGGCTTCTTCTCCAGCTCTACGGGCGAGGCGATGCTGTACCTGCTGGAGGAGGACCGTGACCGCACGTCCATTTTAATAGACGTGGGGTACCTTTGCACCGACGTGATGGCGGTGGAGGGCGACGCGGTGATCTTCCAAAAAACGCTGCCGGTGGGCGGCGGACATATTGCCGCGGATGTGGCCGAGGGCCTGTCCATACCGCTTGAAAGCGCGGAGCAGATCAAGCGGGAATACGTGTATGGAATTTCCACGATATCGCAATCCTATACGGTATCTGGCGGAGAAGGCGTAAAGACCGAAACCTTCACCCAGGAGCAGGTAGCCGCGGTGCTGGAGCCGCGCGTGGATGAGATTGCCGAGATGATTAAGGAATGCATTGACGACAGCGGCATCAAGCTGGGCAACTGGTCCACCATTTATTTGACGGGCGGCGGCCTGAGCTTGAACCGCGGCGGCAGGGATTACCTGTCCGCCAAGCTGGAAAAGCCGGTGCGCGACACGGTAAAACGCACCATTAAGCTGTCCAGCCCCATTTATGCCAGCGCTATGGGCCTGATGGATTTGATTATTGACACCATCGAGTCCCGCAATGCGCCGTCCAGCGGCGTAGCCGGGGGTATCAAGGACTTCTTCAAGAGCTTGCTGGGCGGCTGAGGGCCTCCAACGACGACCGAAGCGAAATATTGAGTAGGGGGATGCACTGTGCTTGAATTTCAGATCGAGGATCAACAGAGCTTTGCTACCATTAAAGTGATCGGCTGCGGCGGCGCGGGCAACAATGCGATCAACCGCATGGTTGACGCGGGCCTCAAGGGCGTTGAATTTATCGCTGTGAATACAGACAGGCAGGCGCTTGCCCTGAGCAAGGCCAGCACCACCATCCAGATTGGCGAAAAGCTTACCAAGGGCCTTGGCGCGGGAGCCGTGCCGGATGTGGGCCGCCGCGCCGCGGAGGAGAGCCGCGAGGAGATTGCCCAGGCCATTAAGGGCGCGGATTTGGTATTTGTAACCGCCGGTATGGGCGGCGGCACCGGCACCGGCGCAGCGCCGATTGTGGCGGAGATTGCGCGCGACTTAAACTGCCTGACCATCGCCGTGGTGACCAAGCCCTTTGCCTTTGAGGGCAAGCAGCGCATGAAGAACGCCGAGATGGGCGTGATTGACCTGAAGCAGCGCGTGGATACGCTGGTTGTGATCCCCAACGACCGGCTGTTGCAGGTGGTTACCAAGGGCACCTCCATGCTGGAGGCTTTCCGTATTGCGGACGACGTGCTGCGCCAGGGCATTCAGGGCATTAGCGACCTGATTGCCGTGCCCGCTTTGATCAATCTGGACTTTGCGGACGTAAAGACTGTGATGGAATCCGGCGGCTTGGCCCACATGGGCATTGGCGTTGGCAAGGGCGAAAACCGCATGGTGGAGGCCGCCAAGAACGCTATTCAGAGCCCGCTGCTGGAAACCAACATCGATGGCGCCCGCGCCGTGCTGATTAACATCACCGGCGGCGAGGACATGAGCATCATCGATATCAACGAAGCGGCAAACCTGGTGATGCAGGCGGCGGACAGCGAGGCCAACATCATTTTTGGCGCGGGTATTGATGAGAATATGGACGATGAGGTGCGCATCACCGTAATCGCCACAGGGTTTGAAAAGACCCCCTTCCCCAAGAAAGAGGATATGAAGAAGAAGGCTGGCGGGGAGCGCGACTGGACGCGCAGCTTTGGCGGCGGGGATCGCGGCCCGGCCTATGACGCGGGCAACCTGCGCGGCACGCCCCTGGTGCAGCAGGAATACCCCACCCCCTCCTATGAGGATATGAGCTTTAACATGCCTATGGACGAGGAGCGAGGCGGCGATTATACCGGCTATATGGGCGGCGGGGCCATCCCCACGCCCGCCGCGATGCCCCAGATGATGCAGGGCGGCCAGATGTACCAATCCGGCTACGGCCAGGGCTACCAGCCGCAGCAATATGGCCAGATGGACTATGGCATGCAGCAGCCGGGCATGCAATATCAGGGCGGCATGCAGCCTGGCCAGCAGCAGATTCCCCGTATGGAGTTTGGCCAGCAGTATCAGGGCATGCAGCAGGGCGTTCCCCAGAATACCGATCCCAAGCAGCAGGGCAACGTACAGCCGGAGCCCGTTGCCCAGCCCACCACCGTGGAGCGCGACGACCTGGGCGTGCCGGCCTTCCTGAGAAGGCCCACGCGGAAGTAAGCAGTCTACCTACCCGCCATCGCAAGCGCGATGGCGGGCTTTTGCATAAGCTTGCTTCCATTAGGCATATCCTGCGGGGCGGGGATAAGCGCAATGCCCCCGCGGGAGGTAGGTAGAATGAAAAGCAACCGCACCAGCGGGATTGTGGCCTGCACAGGCGCTGTGATTGGCGCCGGTTTTGCGTCCGGGCGCGAGGTGGTCGCGTTTTTTTCACGCTATCACGGGCATGCACCATGGCTGATCGCCCTTTCGGCGGCGACCGCCGCGGGCCTGTGCGGGCTTTGTGTAAGGCGGGCGAGCCGCCTGGAAACGTCTAACTGGTGCGAACTGTATGCGGAGGCGCCGGTATGGATGCGGTGGGGCGCATTTGGCTGTGCCGCCCTGCTTTTGGCCGTGACAGGGGGCGCGATGATTTCCGCAGCGGGACATATGATTGCGCTGTTGTGGGAAAACGAATGGGCATATCCCATTGGCGCGGTGGGAACGCTATATTTGGCCTGGAAGCTGAGCTTTGGCAGCATGAAGCCGCTGGCTTGGTTGAGCGGCGCGCTTACCATGGTGTTTGTGACGGTAACGGCGCTATTGCTGCTTTCCTCCGACCCGCAGGCAGTGGACATGGCGTTGCAGCCTGCTGCGGGAACGGTTGTATGGGCCGCCGCCAGGGCTGTGGCCTATGCGGCGATGAACCTGACGCTGGCCGTTGGCGTGGTATGCAGGTGCAGGCAAGAAACCGCGCGGGGCGGCTGGCAGGTGGCCGGTGGGCTGGGGGCCGTTTTGTGCGCGTTGCTGATGCTAAGCGCGCTGCTGTACGCAAAGCACCCCGAGCTGCAAAGCGAGGCATTCCCGATTGTGAAGCTAATGAGCCGCTTTGGGCGCGCAGGCTTTACCGTAAGCGCGACGATGCTGTACCTAGCGGTGCTAACGTCCCTGGTTGCCGTGCTGTGCGCGCTGCGGGGCATTGCGGAGCTGCGCGTTAGGCCAGCCGCGCTGCGCGCTGCGGCGGCTCTTGGCACGCCGCTGGTTATTTCCTGCGTAGGCTTTGAGGGGATTGTAGACGGATTGTATGCCCCCGCGGGCTTCGCGTGCCTGGTATTGGTTTTTGGGCCGTTGATATGGCTTGAAAAAAAGCGCCGGCAGCAAAGTTGACTCTTGACAATCTGTGGCAGATACAGTAGGATAGGAAAAACAGTACAAACGATTGCACATGGGAAAGGGGACCGGTGATATGGGCTTTGAGATTCATCCCTGGAAGGTCGTGGAGAGGGAGTTGGATAAGCCGAACATGCGCCTGTCGGAAAGCCTGACCTCCACGGGAAACGGATATATGGGCATGCGCGGCAACTTTGAGGAGGATTATTCCGGCGATACCCATTTGGGCACCTACATCGGCGGCGTGTGGTTCCCAGATAAAACACGCGTGGGCTGGTGGAAAAACGGATATCCCCAGTACTTTGGCAAGGCCATTAACGCTGTGCGTATGAACGGCATCCACGTGGAGGTGGATGGAAATCCCATTGACCTGAACACGGCGGATGTGCTGGCGTTTACGCGCGAGCTGGACATGCAGACGGGCCTGTTCTCACGATGGTTTACCCTGCGTACAGCCAAGGGGAACCTGCATGTGAGAGCCGAACGCTTTGTATCGCTGGCCCAGAAGGAGCTTTTGGCGATCCGCTATTCCGTTATGCCGGAGTTTGACGCCCATGTGGTGATGAAGCCTTACCTGGACGCGAACGTGCGCAACCTGGATAGCAACTACGACGAAACCTTCTGGGATATGCTTTTGGAGGAGGAGAGCGAGGACGCGCTGGCCCTGCTCACCAAAACCAAGGAGAATCCCTTCGGCGCGCCGCGCTTTGCCGTAAGCGCGGCCATGAGTTGCTGGGCCGACGGCCTGGAGATGGAAGGCCGCCGTTTGGACAGCGGCTATGTGGAAACCCTATACGCGGGCGATGTGAAGGCGGGTGAAACCGCCGCGCTGGAAAAGTACGTGCTGTGCTTTACCAGCCGCGATTATGAGGAAAACGTGCTTACCACAATGTCGCTCAAGGCCGCGGCGCGCGCGCGGGAGCTGGGCTATGACGAGCTGCGCTCCAGCCATGTGGCCGCCTGGAAGGAGCGCTGGGCTGGCTGCGACGTAACCATCGACGGCGACGACGCGGCGCAGCAAGGCATCCGTTTTAACCTGTTCCAGCTGTTGAGCACCTATTCCGGGGATGACGCGCGGCTGAATATTGGGCCCAAGGGCTTTACAGGCGAAAAGTATGGCGGCGCAACCTATTGGGATACCGAGGCGTATTGCCTGCCGGTATACATGGCCATTGCGGGCCAGGATGTGGCCAAGCAGCTGCTTTTGTACCGCTGGCTGCAATTGGATGGCGCGTATGAAAACGCGCGCCAGCAGGGCCTTAAGGGCGCGCTGTACCCGATGGTAACGTTTACGGGCGTAGAGTGCCATAACGAATGGGAGATCACCTTTGAGGAGATCCACCGCAACGGCGCGATTGCGCACGCCATTTTCAATTACGCTACCTATACCGGCGATTATGATTACATGATCCGCGAGGGACTGGATGTGCTGTGCGGCATTGCCCGTTTTTATACGGACCGCGTGCATTTCTCCAAGCGCCAGGGCAAGTATATGATTCATGGCGTGACCGGCCCCAATGAATATGAAAATAACGTAAACAACAACTGGTACACTAACCGCATTGCGGCCTGGAGCATCGGGCTGTTTGTAACGCAGGCGCAAAGGGCCTCCCAGGAGCGGCGCGAGGCGCTGGGCATTATCGAGGACGAGCTCAAGCACATGCTGGACGTGATGCAGAATATGTATTATCCAGAGGATGAGGAGCTGGGCATCTTTGTGCAGCACGATACCTTCCTGGATAAGGACCTGATGCCTGCAAGCGCCCTTCCGGCCGGGCAGCGGCCCATTAACCAGCATTGGTCGTGGGATCACATCCTGCGCAGCTGCTTTATCAAGCAGGCGGATGTATTGCAGGGCCTGTATTTCTTGAATCACCTTTACGACACGGAAACCATCCGCCGCAACTTTGATTTCTACGAGCCCATGACCGTGCATGAGAGCAGCCTGTCGCCCTGCGTACACAGCATTTTGGCGGCGCAGCTGGGGTACCATGAGAAGGCGGTGGAAATGTACCAGCGCACCGCGCGGCTTGACCTTGACAACATCAATAACGATACCGTGGACGGCCTGCACATTACCAGCATGGCGGGCAGCTGGCTGGCCATGGCGCATGGCTTTGCCGGAATGCGCACCACGGACGGCCTGAGCCTGAGCCCCTTCCTGCCGGACGCATGGCAGGGGTATGCGTTCCAGTTCCATTACCGCGGCCGTGTGGTTCGCGTAAGCGTAAAAAAGGGCGAGGCGCGGGTAACGCTGCTTAGCGGCGAGCCGCTTAAGCTTACGCTTTGCGGCGAAGCCCAAACGCTCACGGATTGCATCGTGCACGCGCTGTAAGCCGCCTGCACGCCCTGCCGCCTTCCGCATAGGATGCAGTATCATGCATCAAGCGGGAGGCGGTTTTTTGATTCGGAAAATTTTGGTGGTAGGGGGCGACCGTCGGGCGCTGCTGATGGCCCCCATGCTCGCCGGGGCGGGGTACGAGGTACGCACCCTTGGGCTTGCCGCCGGGGATGAGAAGCAGGCGGACATTGCCGGAGCAGACGCGCTGCTGATGCCGTATCCCTTTGCCGTGCGGGACGGCAATGTGCCTACCCTTACGGGACTTACCCTGCATCCCGGCGATGTGCTGGAATGCGCCGGGAACGGCACGGCGGTGCTTGCGGGACAAGGGCTGGAACCCTACATTGCCGCTGAAAAGGCGCTTGGAAAGAAGCTTGGGCTGGCCTATTACACAAGCCATGAGCCCTTTGTGCAAAAAAACGCGGAGCTTTCGGCAGAGGCCGCGCTGTTTGAAGCCATGGGGCGCTCGCAAAGAGCGCTTATGGATCAGGCGGTACTGGTAATGGGGTACGGCCGCTTTGGGCGCGCGCTGGCGCTGCGGCTACGGGCAGTTGGAGCGAAGGTGTGGGTTGCCGCGCGCAGGGAAGCGGCCCGTCTGCTGGCGGGGGAGGAGGGGATGCATCCCATCATGCCGGAGGAAATCGCGGAGGTTGCCCCGGAGCTTGGCATGGTGCTCAACACCGTACCCGCGCCAATTATAGATACCCAAGCGCTGAAAGCGCTGCCAAAAGGAGCCTGGCTGTTGGAGCTGGCCAGCGCGCCCTATGGCTTTAACAGGGACGAGGCAAGGCGGCTGGACCTAAAAAGCGACGTGCTGCCCGGCCTTCCCGCAAAATATGCGTGTGAAAGCGCGGCCCTTGCGTTGAAGGAGGCGGCTATGCGCCTGCTTGTGGAGGCGGCATTATGAAAAAAACGGCCATTGCGTTTGCCATGACGGGATCCTATTGCACGTTTGAACGGGTGCTGGCACAGATGGAGGAATTGGTGCGGCGGGGCTATGAGGTGCTGCCGGTGCTCTCCTTCCATGCGGGGGAGCTGGACACGCGCTTTATGACAGCAGAGCATTTGAGGGGACGGATTGTGGAAATAACCGGGCATGAGCCCATTGATACGCTCACGGCGGCCGAACCCATCGGCCCCAAGAAGATGAGCGACGTATACCTGATTGCGCCCGCTACGGGCAACAGCCTGGCAAAGCTTGCAAACGGCGTGTTCGATACGCCGGCGCTTTTGGGAGCAAAAAGCCACCTGCGCAATGAAAAGCCCCTGGTGCTGGCCGTATCCACCAACGATGGTCTCAGCTCCGCCGCGCAGAATATCGGGCGGCTGCTGAACTGGCGCAACGTATACTTCGTGCCCTTTGGGCAGGATGATCCTGTAAAAAAGCCCCGCTCCCTTGTAGCGGATTTTACCCAGATCCCGCGCACCATCGCCGCGGCCCTTTCGGGCGTGCAGCTACAGCCCATGCTCACGCCGGGCGAAGGGCGGGGCCTGTAAAACTTTGTTGAGAGTGGAGAAATACTGTAACAAACTTGCAACAAATCAAAAATCGTTGTAAGATAGAGGACGCAAATGAAGTACGGAAGGAAGGGAACGCGATGCGCAGGAAGCTGCTGGCCTGCGGGCTGACGCTGCTGGCTTTGGGCGTTTTGACGCTTGGGGCTGCCCAGGCCCAAACAACGGAGATTCGCACGCAGATCGGGGAGAACTATGTGGCCTATCCGCAGCTTGAGGGCATGGCGGATGAGGCCGTACAGCAAAAAATCAATGACGATATCGTAACGGCCTCCGGCGTGACCAACCATTTGGTAACGTTGGTCACGCTGGGGCAAAGCCCCTGGGGCTTGCAGGTGGACTATGAGATCACGCTGGAAACGGATGATGCGTTCTCCCTGGTGATTAGCGCCAAGGGAAAAATGCCCAACGGGCGGGAGGGACAAGCCTATAGCGCGCTGACCTACAACCTTGTCACAGGCGAGCGCCTGACGCTGGAGGCGTTGTTTACGGATGTGGACGCGGCGGTGAGCGCCATGGAAAAAATCGCGGAGGAAAGCCTTGCTGAGGAATTGAGCGGATATTTGGCGAACAGCCAGATAACGCCGCTTCCGCGCGACGCCTTTACCCTGGACGCGGATGGGATTACTTTCTGGTATCCGGGGGAGCAGCTTTCGCTTTTGAGCGGATATAGCGGCGCATGCCAGTTTTACTATGAGGAGGTCGCGCCCTATCTGCTAGATGGGGAGGACGAGCTACCTAAGCGGCTGGGGCTGTTGCAAGAACCCCTGACGCCCACGCAGGCGAAGGCCGCGATTGTAAAAAGCGTAGAGGCGGGCAGGCTGCCCCACGTGCCTATCGCGCTAGGCGACCCAATGAAGGATGTTGTGGAGAAATACCGGCTGACGCGCACGCCGGACGCCTTCCCAGGCGGACGCTACTTTGTTATGGAAGCGCCCGCGTTTCGAAGCGTGCTGGTGATTTCGGACGCGATTCAAAGCGGGTATGAAACCTCGCTTGTTGAGGGAATTCAGGTAAAGCGCGGAAATCTGTATGGGCTTGCGATTGGCGCAACGGAGCGAAGCGGCTGGCTAAGCCTGCTGGGCGAGCCTGACGAAACCATGCCTTTTACGGAAAACATGGCCTACGATTACAACCTGCCCCAGGGGCAGAGCGATTTGTACCATTACGGCGCATACGAGCTGCGCCTGCATGCGGATACGGACGGCGTGCTTCGCGCCATCCAACTATGCAAGTAAACATCTCGGAGGATGAAGGCTTCAATGGCAAAGGGTAAAAAGAGCGCGCCACAGTATGAATCCGGCACGCTGGCCGCGTTTGCGGTAGCGGGCATCCTGCTGATTACGGTGGGCGTGGTAACGCTGCTGGCGGTTGTGGGCGGCCTTAAGGGCGCGTTCTTTTCTCAGGTAAAGCAAATGATGCAGGGCTTGGGCGGCGGGCTATGCATAGGCGTTAGCGTGCTGATGATTTGGGGCGGCCTGCTGGTGGCGTTTTCCACGGGAAGAAGCATGCCCAAGCGCGGCTTTTTGCTGATAACGCTGCTGTTTTTAGCGGTGCTTGGCATGCTTGACCTGTTGAGCAAGGTGGGCCAGTATGGCCTGATGGAATACCTTGTAAACATGAACAACGCCGCCACGCCGCCCGTTGCGGACGCGGCGGGCTATTGGAGCCTTATTCGCGCAGGCTTTGACGTATGCAAAACAAGCGGGGCTTTTGGCGGCGCGCTTGGCATTTTGCTGGCTTGGCCGGCGTGGACGTTTTTGGGAACGACATTTGGCGCGGTAGCCCTTGGGCTGGTTTGCGTGATCTGCGTGCTGCTGGTATCGCGCTTTGATTTGTTGCAGATGGTGGAAAGCATCCGGGAGGGCTCAAGGGCACGCGGGGAGCGGCGCAGGCAGGAGCGCGCGCAGCAGGAGTACCAGCAGCAGCTGGAACGGCAGCGCCAGCAGGCGGAGGAGGACGACCGCAGGCTGTTTTCGCCTGCGTTCAGGCGCAAAAAAGAGCAGCAGCACGCCCAGGAGCAGCAGCCCCAACCGCAGGCGGCCTATCCGCCTTATGGCAGCATGCTGATGCAGCAGCCGCCTATGGAGCAGGGCTATCCTGCCTACGGGACGCCGGTGTATCCGCCGCAGGGGCAGCAGCAGGAAATTTATGACGAGATCATCCCGCCGGAGGGGTGGCAGCTACCCTGGAGAAAGAATGAGAAAAAGCCAAAGAAAGAAAAGAAAGAGCCTTACCAGACCCGCATGACCTTTACGCCCAGCGAGATGGGCGTTGCCGCAGAGGAAGCCCCGCTGAACGATACGCTGATTATGTCCGCCTCCAAGCGCAAGGCGATGGACCGCATTGAGGAGATCCGCAAGCGTAAGGCGGAGATCAACGACGAGCTTGTGGGGAATGAGATGGCGCAGCTGGCGGACGGCTTTGCGCCCGCCGTGCAGGCTGCCGCCGCGATGCAGCCTGTTGAAATGGTTCAGCCGGTTGCACCGCAGGGCGCCGTGCAGCCGCTCGTGGAGAAAACGACGCCTGTTCAGGAGCCTAAGAGCATCCCGGAACCCCCGGCAGCGCCCCAAGCCCTCCAGCAGCAGGCGGATGATCGACATGCGGCCTATAAGCGGCCCGCCGGCGCGCCCAAGCCGGCGCAGGCTGCGAGCACGGAGCGTACGCGGATGCCCTATACCTATCCCTCCATCGACCTGCTAAACGGGCAGCAGCGGCGCGCGGTTGTGGATACGCGCGCTACCGATACGGAGGACGCCACGCGCCTGGAAAAGACGCTGGAGAGCTTCGGTATCCCCGCCCGCGTGCAGCGCGTAACGCACGGCCCCGCCGTTACCCGCTTTGAGCTGGGGCTGGTATCCAGCGGCATCAACGTAAAGCGCATCATGGGCATTGCGGATAACATCGCCCTGGATATGGCGGCCAATGGCGGCGTGCGCATTGAAATTCCCATTCCGGGCACCAATCTGTTTGGCGTGGAGGTGCCCAACAAGGAAATTCAAAGCGTTACCCTGGCCGAGGTGCTTTTGAGCCAGGAGATGCAGGCGGCCAAGTCGCCGCTGGCGGTGGCTTTGGGCCGCGATATCGCAGGCAAGCCCGTCATCTGCGATATTGCCAAGATGCCCCATCTGCTGATCGCGGGCCAAACGGGCAGCGGCAAATCCGTATGCATCAACGCCATTATCAACTCCATCCTTTTCCGCTCCTCGCCGGAGGAGGTACGCATGATCATGATCGACCCCAAGGTGGTCGAATTACAGTGCTACAACGTGGTTCCCCACCTGCTGATTCCCGTTGTCAGCGACCCGCATAAGGCTGCGGGCGCGCTGCAATGGGCCGTGGCGGAAATGCTGGATCGTTACCATAAGATGCAATCCAAAAATGTGCGCGAGCTTTCCGCTTACAACGCCAAGCTTGGGCCGGGCGAGGAAAAACTGCCCCGCATTGTGATTATCATCGACGAGCTGGCGGATTTGATGCTGGCCTGCAAAAAGGAAGTGGAGGAAAGCATTATCCGCATTGCGCAACTGGCGCGCGCTGCGGGCATCCATATGGTTGTGGCCACGCAGCGTCCCACCGTGGACGTGATTACCGGCCTAATTAAGGCCAACATTCCCTCGCGCATCGCGTTTGCGGTATCTTCCAGCATTGACAGCCGCACCATTCTGGATCAAAACGGCGCGGAAAAGCTGCTGGGCCGCGGCGACATGTTTTACTTCCCCACGGGCGCCAGCGCGCCCATACGCGTGCAGGGCTGCTTCCTGAGCGACGCGGAAACGGAGCGCGTGGTAGGTTATATTGGCCAGCATTCCCATGTGGACTTTGACCCGAATGTGATTGAGGCCATGGAGAATGACGAGCAAAGCGTGAACCCGCTGAACGAGCCGGAGGGCGACGACGGCGTGGATGACCGCCTTGCCGAGGCGATTGAAATGGTCGTCAGCGACGGCCAGGCCAGCATCAGCATGTTGCAGCGCCGCATGAAAATAGGCTATGCCCGCGCGGGACGCCTGATTGACGATATGGCGGCGCGCGGTATTGTAAGCAAATCTGCGGGCAGCAAGCCGCGCGAGGTGCTTATGACACGCGAGGAATACGACAGGATAAAGGATACGCTGCTTTGAGCGGGCGGCGGATAAGAATGGATGAGGGATATGGCAAACGCAAAACACTATCCCACGGACGGCGAAGCGAAGAAGCTGATTGTGGATATCGGCAGGCGGATGTATCAAAAGAATTTTGTGGCGGCCAACGACGGCAATATCAGCTGCAAGGTGGACGAGGATATCATCTGGACCACGCCCACCGGCGTATCCAAGGGGTTTATGTCCGAAGAGATGCTGGTGAAGATGCGGACGGACGGAACCGTGCTCTCCCAGGGGGAGAGGGGGCCGTCCAGCGAGGTAAAGATGCACCTGCGCATTTATAACGAAAACCCAGAGGCGCGCGGGGTATGCCATGCGCATCCGCCCATCAGCACGTCGTTTGCCATTGCGGGCATTGGGCTGGACAGGGCCATTTACCCCGAGGCGCTTGTGAACCTGGGCACGGTGCCCTGCGTGCATTATGAAGCGCCCGGCTCCCAGGGGATCCCGGACAGCATAGCGCCCTATGTGCGCGATTACAACGCGCTGCTTTTGGCCAACCATGGCGCGGTGGCGTGGGGCGGCTCGCTGATGGAGGCGTGGTACAGGCTGGAATCCACAGAGCATTACGCCATGGTGATTATGTATACCGGCAATATCATCGGCAAGGCCAATGTGCTTAGCTGCGAGCAGGTAAGCGAGCTGATTGAAATCCGCAAAAAGCTGGGCATCACCAGCGGCGGTATTCCACCCTGCGCCGAAAAGGCCACAAATACGGTGGATGTGGTGGCGCAGCGCGGCATTGTGGCAGAGCGGACGCGCGGGTTGGATAGCGAGCGCGCAAACGCTTCCGTAAGCGAGGCGGAAGTGGAAGCGATTGTGCGCGCGGTGCTGCAACGGCTGCGGTAAGGCAGGAGATACGTCATCGGCCCTGATGCGCGATGCAGTCCCCAAAGGGTTCGCTCCATCGGGCTTTGAAGGCAGAGGATGCGCATAAAGCCTGATTTGATAAACACAACCGTGGATAACCGTGCAGACGAACATTGAAACGGTGCATTTGCTGGATGGAACTTCTCTGCAAAGAATGCATAGAATAGACAAAAAACCGCTAATGCAAAGGGGGACGGCAGCCAAGCGTGCTGCCGTCCCCCTTTTGGGATATATGCGATTTACTGTTCCTTCTTGGTGGCGTAAGCGGCTACCAGCGCCAGGGCTAGCACTGCGCCCTTTACGGCGGGCAGCACATAGTAGGGAACGGCGCAAATGGTCAGGCCGTTTTCAAGCGTGGATACCAGCATAGCGCCAATCAGCGTGCCGATGGCGTTAGGCTTTTCAGCGCCGCCTACGGAGCGGCCTACAAATACCGCCGCCAGGGACTGCATAAGGTAGTTATCGCAGCACATTACCTGTGCGGAGCTGCCGCGGGAGGAAACCAGGATACCGCCAATGGCGATAAACACGGCGGTAATCATGCCGGCCAGGTAACGGTACGCCTTTACGTTAATGCCGCTAAGCTTGGCAGCTTGCTTGTTGCCGCCCATGGCGTAGATGAAGCGGCCGTGCTTGGTGTACTCCAGGAAGATAAAGGCAATCAACACGCAAACCAGCATGATGATAATCAGCCAGGGCTCGCGGCCGATGGCGCTGAAGGATTCCTCCAGCTTGGTGCGCACGGGCTGCGCGCCGCTGGGCAGGCGCATGCCGGTGGATACCGCGCCGCCGCCGATGTACCATTGCCCCAGGCCCTGGTGCACAAACATCAGCGCGCAGGTGGCCAGCATATCCGGGATTTTGCACACCAGGATCAGGAACATGGTAAGCTGATACATTACCAGCGTTACCGCCACGCAAACCAGTATGCAGGCCCACAGCGGAAGGCCGTACCACAAGTACATGCTTACAAATACATATGCCGAGCAGCTTGCCAGCGTACAAGCGGACATATCAAAGCCGTCGGGCGCCATGGTAACGGTGGCCGCGATGGCGAATACCGTAGTGATGGACATGGCGCGCAGAATGTTGATCATGTTGTTAACGGAAAGAAAGCGGTCCCCCTTGATGAGGCCAAAGACCACAAAGCATAGAATGAGCGTGATAACGGCTGCCCAGTCCAGCAGGAACCGCAGAAAGGTTTTGTTCTTTTTGGTAGCCAGCGGATTTGGTTTCAGCGTTGCTTGCATGATGATACCCTCCTGTTATGCCTGGTTCAGGCGTACTTTGTGGTGCTGCCCACCGCATAGTGCATAATCTCGTCCTCGTTGGTATCGGCGGTCACGAGCTCGGCCATGATGCGGCCGTCATATAGGACATAAATGCGGTCCGTAATGGACAAAAGCTCGGAGTTTTCGCACGAGGCATAGATTACGCTGCTGCCGCGCTTGGTGATATCGTTGATCAAGCGGAAGATATCCTGCTTTGCGCCAACGTCAACGCCCTTGGTGGGCTCGTCAAAGATATACACGTCGCAATCCGCGGCCATCCACTTGCCAACGGCTACCTTTTGCTGGTTGCCGCCGGACAAATTTTTGACATGCTGCTTAATGGAGGGAGTTATAATGCCCAAATCCTCCACATACTGCCTTGCGTTCGCATCCGTTTTGGCCTTGCTGATGAAGGAGGCTTTGCAGAACTTTCCAAGCGACGCCGCGGAAAGGTTGAAGCTGACGGTTTCGTTTACCAGCACGCCTTCTTTGCGGCGCTCCTCCGGCACAAGCGCAATGCGGTTTTTCACCGCGTGGGACGGGTTGGAGATTTTAAGCTCTTCCTGGTTCAAATGCACGGAGCCGCTGGTTTTTTCATAAGCGCCGAAAATGGTTTTGCAAAGCTCCGATTTACCCGCGCCAACCAAGCCCGCAATACCCACGATCTCGCCCTTGCGCACGTAGAAGGATACGTCGTTTACTTTGCCGTCCGCGCCGCAAAGGTTTTTCACCTCAAACACCTTGTCCCCAATGGGCACATGCTCCTTGGGGAAGTTTTCCTCAAAGGAGCGGCCAAGCATTTTTTCTACGATTTCCCGGGTGGTGGTGGCGGGGGTAATCAGCGTGGTATCCACGATTTCGCCGTTGCGCATAACGGTGTACTTTTCGCAGATCTGGATGATCTCGTTAATGCGGTGCGAGATGAAAATAATAGCGATATTTTCTGTTTCCTGAAGATGCTTTACCAGACGGAAAAGCTCGGCGGTTTCGGTATCGCTGAGCGGCGCGGTAGGCTCGTCCAGGATCAGGAAATTACATTCGTTGGCTATGGCCCTGGCGATAAGAACCATTTGCTTTTGCGCAAGGGAAAGGTCCTGCACCAGGGTGCGTACATTCACATTGATGTGGAGGCGTTCAAGCACCTCCTTGGCCTGGGCGCGCAGCCTGGGCCAGCGCAGGAACGGGCTTTGCTTGGCGCTCATAACCATATCGTTGAGCATAACGTTTTCGGCCACGGAAAGGGTGGGCACCAAAGCCATATCCACTTCCTGATACACAATTTGGATTCCCAGTTTTTTGGCCGCCATGGTGTTGCGCAGCTCCACCACTTCGCCGTTTAAATATACTTCACCAGTATAGTCCGGATTCGCACCCGCAAGGACCTTCATCAGGGTGGATTTGCCCGCGCCGTTGGCGCCTACGAGCGCGCGAATCTCGCCGGTGCTGACTTCGAAGTTTACATCTGTCAACGCCTTCACACCGGGAAATTCGATGGAAACATTCCGGGTACCGAGCGTGAGTTTGTCCATGGATTTCCCTCTTCTTTCATTCAAGGAGGCATGCTGCTTTGAAGGAAAGAAGCGCCGGAGCAAGGACTCCGACGCTTCTTTGTCAAGAAACATTGCTCGAATGGTTTATTGACGGTTTTGGGGAAACGGTCTTACTTGTGGATGAGATCGGCGGGCATCCAGTCGGCCACGGACAGGTAGCTCAGGTTGCCATAGGTTTCGCCGGCCACTTCGCCCAGGTTCTCAACGGTGCTCTCGGGCGTGAGGGCGGAGGCCAGGATGGCGGTGCCGGGCACTTCAACAACGTCCACGCCGTACTCGCCGGAGGCGGGGTCGTAAATCTTGTCGTACTCGCCAGCCAGCTCAAGGAGCAGCACGCGCATGCCGATTTCGCCGTTCATGGTCCAGTCGGTGGTGCCGGCAGCGGTCCAGATATCGGGGCGGGTCTGCATGTTGGTTACGTCAACCTGGTCGATATCCACGGAGGACATGGGCAGCGCAGCGCCGTCCACGCCGTTGAAATTGGTGTTTTCCTCGATGGCCTTGTATACGCCCTGGCCGTAGCAATCGTAGTAGACGACCACGCCGTCCACATCCTCGCGGTTCAGGCCCTGGAGGTAAGCGGCGGTTACGGCGTTGGCGCTGTCAACGGTATCCTGCAGGGGCTGGATTTCTCCAACGGTCTTGATCTTGCCGGCGGCTTCGTACTCCTGCCAGCCAACCTCGCGGCGGTCGAACGGGCTGTTGTAGTTGGGGCCGCGCCATACCTTTACCAGGCGCACGCCCTCGCCGAACTTGGCGATCATGTCGTCAAGCAGAACGGTAACCAGGCTCTTGTCCTGCTGGAACATCTGGGTAACGCCGGGAATCTTTTGATATTCGCCGTCCGTATAGAACTGGGTGTCGAAGCATACGATCTTGAGTTCCGGGTACTTTTCAACCAGATCCTTGAGGAACACGTAGGAGCCGTCCTGGTTGCCGTGGCTGATGAGCAGTCCGTCATAGCCGGCGGCGGCGCAGGTGTTGATGGTGTCCATCCAGCGGTTGAAATCGTTATCGCAGAAATAGAAGTCAAATTCCACATCCAGGGCCTTGCACAGGTCGGCGCAGGAATCCTTCCACATCTGGAAGATGGTGGCAGAGGTCAGCTGCATAATGTAGGCAACCTTCTTGCCGGCAACGGGATTGGCGGCCTCGGCGGTGGCGGTGGTAAACATCGCGAACGCCATTATGAGAGCCAGAACGAGAGCAAGAATCTTTTTCATGGGAAACCTCCTATTTAATTTTGGGCCTTTGCGCTACGCTCGCCCTTTTGTTGACACCAGTATAGAACCAAACGGATAAAATGTCAAGCGCGATTTTAGAATATTTTTTAGATAATTTTTATTTGTTGTTTAGTTATCATATTAAAATGAGTTTTGAAATAAAATCAATAAAATTATAAAAAGCAAGAGGACGAACAATGTTTAGTGTTTATGTATAATTTGAAAGAATTTTTGCTTTGAGTGTTGACAGCGATAAACGCTGACAGTATAATAAACCCGTAATAACATTTGCGTGTTTAGAATTAAACAACCGCTAAACATGCGCGGGCGTTTGAATGAAAAAAATCAAAAGAACGGGTGACAAAGCATGGAGAGCATTCATCGCTATCCTACGGACGACGAAGCGAAGAAGCTGATTGTGGATATCGGCAGGCGGATGTATCAAAAGAATTTTGTGGCGGCCAACGACGGCAATATCAGCTGCAAGGTGGACGAGGATATCATCTGGACCACGCCCACCGGCGTATCCAAGGGGTTTATGTCCGAAGAGATGCTGGTGAAGATGCGGACGGACGGAACCGTGCTCTCCCAGGGGGAGAGGGGGCCGTCCAGCGAGGTAAAGATGCACCTGCGCATTTATAACGAAAACCCAGAGGCGCGCGGGGTATGCCATGCGCATCCGCCCATCAGCACGTCGTTTGCCATTGCGGGCATTGGGCTGGACAGGGCCATTTACCCCGAGGCGCTTGTGAACCTGGGCACGGTGCCCTGCGTGCATTATGAAGCGCCCGGCTCCCAGGGGATCCCGGACAGCATAGCGCCCTATGTGCGCGATTACAACGCGCTGCTTTTGGCCAACCATGGCGCGGTGGCGTGGGGCGGCTCGCTGATGGAGGCGTGGTACAGGCTGGAATCCACAGAGCATTACGCCATGGTGATTATGTATACCGGCAATATCATCGGCAAGGCCAATGTGCTTAGCTGCGAGCAGGTAAGCGAGCTGATTGAAATCCGCAAAAAGCTGGGCATTACCAGCGGCGGTATTCCACCCTGCACCGCCAAGGCGACGAACACGGTGGACGTGGTGGCCGGGCATAGCCCCGTTGCGGAGCAACCGCCTGTGTTAAAGACGTACGGCGCGCCGGCCGCATGCGGCTGCGGCGGCAGCCCGGCCGTGGACGAGGCGGAGCTGCAGGCCATTACCCGCGCGGTAATGGAAAGGCTGAAGAACGTTCGCTAGGCGCGTCTGTTAAGGAAAAAGGAGGGAGCGCGCGGTGAAGGCAATCGTGATCGGCGGTGTGGCCGCGGGCATGTCCGCCGCTTCCAAGCTCAGGCGCATGGCCCCGGAGGCGCAAATTACCGTATATGAGCGGGGCAGCTTTCTTTCCTACGGAGCGTGCGGGCTTCCCTATTATATTGGCGGTTTTAACGACGAGCCCGCCAAGCTGATCGCTCGCACGCGCGAGCAATACGATCAAATGCGCATCGAAACCCATTTGCGCCACGAGGTTACGCATGTGGACGCGCAGGCCAAGCGGGTGCGGGTGAAGGATCATGATACGGGCCGTGCGTTTGACGATGCGTATGATGTGCTGATGATCGCCGTGGGCTGCAACAGCGTGGCGCCCAAGATACCCGGGGCCGATCTTCCCTCCGTATTTTACCTGAAAACCATGGAGGACGGCCTTTTGCTGCGCGAGATCGCCCGGCTGGGGGATGTGCGGCGCGTGGCGGTTGTTGGCGGCGGATATATCGGCGTGGAAATGTGCGAAGCGCTGCTGCATTTGGGCAAGCAAGTTACGCTGATAGAGGCGGACACGCGCATTTTGAACACCTTTGAGCCGGAGTTTTCCGAGCTGGCCGCCCAGGAGCTGGAGCGAAACGGCGTTCGCGTGCTTGTGGGCCGCCGCGTTACGGAAATTGCGGAGGAGGGCAACAGGCGCGTAATCCGTACCGATGCGGAGGCGGTTGAAGCCGATTTGGTTGTTATGGCGGTGGGCGTGGTGCCCGCTACGGAGTTCCTGCGCGATACAGGCATACGCATGGCGCGCAACGGCGCGATTGTGGTGGACCGCGAGATGCGCGCCTCGCTGGAGGGCGTATACGCGGCGGGCGACTGCGCCGTGACATATCACCGCCTGATGGAGGAGGACTACTTTCTTCCGTTGGGAACGGTGGCCAACAAATGCGGGCGCATCGCGGGCGGCAATATGGCCGGCGGGCATGACAAGTTTGTGGGCGCGCTGGGAACGGCGGCCATCAAGGTGTGCGGCCTGGAAATGGCCCGCACCGGCATGAGCGAGCGGGACGCAAAGCGCCTGGGAGCTGAATACCGAACCAAGCTGGTAACCGCGTATGACCATCCCGCATATTACCCCAACCCGGCCAAGCTGATGATCAAGCTGCTGTATGAAGCGCGCACGCGCAAGCTGCTGGGGGCCTGCGTGGCGGGAGAGCGCAATGCGGTGCTGCGCGCGGATATCTTTGCCGTGGCCATTCACAACGGCATGACGGCGGATGAGCTGGGCATGGTGGATTTGGCCTACGCGCCGCCCTTCGCGGGCGTGTGGGACGCCGTGCATATTGCGGCCAATGCGGCAAAGTGAGGATGCCATGAAGAAGCTATGTTCCCTTTCCGAAGCCATGCAGCAGGTGCGGGACGGCATGTGCGTGGGCCTTGGCGGCAACACGCTCAACCGGGCGCCCATGGCGGCGGTATTTGCCATGATCCGTCAAGGCCGCAGGCAGCTGCGCATTGTAAAAACCGCGGGCGGCATGGATGTGGACGCGCTATGCCTGGCTGGCTGCGCCAGCGTGGTGGACGCGGGGTTTATCAGTTATGAAAGCCAGTACGGCCTGGCGCAGCGCTACCGCAAAAGCGTGCAGAACGGCTTGGTAAAAGCCAACGAGCATGCCTGCTATACGGTTATTTCCGCGCTGAGGGCCGCCAGCTATGGCATTCCCTTTATGCCGGTGCGCGGCTTGAAACGCAGCGATTTGCGGCAGGTAAACGAGTATTTTAAGGATGTGACCGACCCCTTTACCGGCGAAACGCTAGCGGCGGTGCAGGCCATACGGCCTGATGTGGCAGTGGTGCACGCGCAGCTTGCCGACGAACGGGGAAACGCCCTGTTTGAAGGCCCGAAGTATGAGGACGTGCTTTTATCGCGCGCGGCCAAAAGCGTGATTGTAACGGCGGAGCGAATCGTGGGGGAGGGCTGGTTTGCCGCCTCGCCACAAAAGGCGGATATTCCGCACTTTTTGGTATCGGCGGTTGCGCATGCGCCGCGCGGCGCGGCGCCCGGCGCGTGCTATGGCTGCTATGAGCCGGATGAAGCCGCAATCAGGGCTTTCCTTGCGCTGGAGGATGCGGAGGCGCTTGGCGGCTTTCTTGAAAAGGAGCGCAGGCTATGATTCGACCGTGCGATATGATGACCATCGCCATGGCGCGGCTGATTGAGGATGGCGACACGGTATTCCACGGCGTATCCTCCCACATGCCGATGGTCGCCACGCTGGCGGCCAAGCGGTTGCACGCGCCAAACGCGGTGCATTTGAACATTCCCGGCGGGGTCGACCCCCAAAAGCCCGTGCTGAACGAATACACCAGCGCGGGCGGGGAGCTGTGGCAGAACGCCTGCGCAGGCTTCCCGCTGATGGAGGTTTTTGACCTGAGCATGCGCGGCGGGCTGGACGTAGCCTTTCTAAGCGGCGTGCAGTTTGACGCGGCGGGCAATGTGAACGCCTCTGTAATTGGAGAGTACCGTAGGCCGAAGGTGCGCCTGCCGGGCGGCGCGGGCAGCGCCGTGCTGATTCCTACGGCCAGGAGGGCGATCATCTGGCGCACCAAGCACGACCGGCGCACGTTTGCCAACAGGGTGGATTTTGTAACGGCACAGGGGAATGTAAGCGAAATTGTAACCCCGCTTTGCATCTTTACCATGTATCAGGGCGAACTGATCCTCAAAAGCGTGCATCCCTATTCCTCCATTGAGGAGGTGGCGGAGAACACCGGCTTTCCCATTCGGTATTTTTCCATCGAGCAAACGCCCCCGCCCACAGAGCGGGAGATGCGCGCGCTTTGGGAGGTGGATCCCATGGACTACCGCAGCATAGAGTTTCGCTGAAGGCGATTGTCAATGAACCAAAATTCATTGTTCATAGAAAGGAAGTATGGCATATGTCCCGTTACGACACTTATTTTCTCATGAAGGAAGCCGATGTGATCGACTACGTTCGGGCCAAGTATCCCGCCCACTTTGCCCCGGATGCCTCCCTTAGCGTAAAGGAGATTGGCGACGGCAACCTCAACTACGTGTTCCGCATCTGGGAGGAAAAGACGGGCAAGTCCATTATTGTAAAGCAGGCTGGCGAGGCGCTGCGCATTTCGGCGGAGATGAAGGTTTCCACTGACCGCAACCGCATCGAAAGCGAGATTCTGCAAATCCAGGATCAGTACGCCCCCGGCCTGGTGCCCAAGATTTACGGCTACGATACGGTGATGTGCGCCTGCGCCATGGAGGATCTATCCGACCACAAGCTGATGCGCTATGCCCTGATGAACCATGAAACCTTCCCGCGCTTTGCCGAGGATATTTCCACCTACATGGTTAACACCCTGCTCAAAACCACGGATGTGGCCATGGAGCACAAGGCGAAGAAGGCCATGGTGAAGAGCTTTATCAACCCCGAGCTGTGCGAGATTACCGAGGATTTGGTGCTGACCGAGCCCTATAACGACTGCAACCGCCGCAACAACGTGTTCCCGCCCATCGCTGATTTTGTGAGGCGCGAGCTGTATGAGGACGAGGCCCTCAAACTGGCCGTGGCGAAAATCAAGTTTGAATTTATGAACAATGCCCAGGCGCTCATTCACGGCGACCTGCATACCGGCTCTATCTTTGTTAAGCAGGATTCCACCCGTGTGTTTGACCCCGAGTTTGCTTTCTACGGCCCCATGGGCTACGATATCGGCAATGTTGTCGCCAACATGATCTTTGCCTGGGACAACGGCCGCGCCGCCGGAGCCGATAGCTTCTGCGACTGGGCGCTGAAAGCGACCGAGGAAACCATAGACCTGTTCTGCCAAAAGTTCCTTGCCTGCTTTGACGAGTGCGTGACCGACCTGATGGCCAAAACGCCCGGCTTTAAGCAGTACTATCTGGAGAGCATCCTGTCCGACACGGCGGCCTATGCGGGCACCGAGCTGATTCGCCGCACGGTGGGCATGGCCAACGTAAAGGACGTAACCACCATTGCCGACGAAGGAAAACGCGCGCACGCGGAGAAGGTAAATATTCTGTGCGGCAAGGACTACATCATGAACCGTACCGGCTTCAAGACCGGCGCGGACTTCATAGCCGCTGTGAAGCGTGCGGACGAAGCCGCAAAATAAGGAGGTAGGATGGAACCATGGCTGAAAAAAACATCATGAGCTATGAAACCGTTGCGCTGGACGATGAAAAAAGCGCGCTGGTGATTCTGGATCAAACCAAGCTGCCCTATGAGGTGGAAATTCTGAACCTGACGGAGCAAAAGGACATTTGGAACGCCATTTACCTTTTGCAGGTGCGCGGCGCGCCCGCAATTGGCGTTGCGGCAGGCTTTGGCATATACCTGGCCGCCAAGCGGATTCAGGCCGATACCTATGAGTCGTTTTATGCGCAGTTCAAGGAGGCGAAGGAGTATTTGAACTCCTCCCGCCCCACGGCGGTGAACCTGTCCTGGGCCCTGAACCGCATGGAAAAGGTTGTGCTGGACAACAAAGAGAAAAGCATTCCCGAGCTTAAGGCGCTTTTGCACAAGGAATGCGTAGCCATCAAGGACGAGGACGTATGGATGTGCCGCCAGATTGGCGAATACGGCCTGAGCCTGATTAAGGATGGCGACGGTATCCTTACGCACTGCAACGCCGGGCAGCTGGCAACCTCCAAGTATGGCACGGCGCTGGCCCCCATCCACCTTGGGCGCGAGCGCGGCATGAACTTTCGCGTGTTTACGGATGAAACCCGCCCGCTATTGCAGGGCGCGCGCCTTTCCGCCTTTGAAATGCAAGCCGACGGCGTGGATACGACCGTGATTTGCGATAACATGGCCTCCCAGGTGATGAAGAACGGGTGGGTGAACGCCGTGTTCGTCGGCTGCGACCGCGTGGCGGCCAACGGCGACGCATGCAACAAGATCGGCACATCCGGCGTGGCGATTCTGGCCAAGTATTACGGCGTGCCCTTCTATGTGCTGGGCCCCACCTCCACCATCGATATGAGCATCGAGAAGGGCGAGGATATCACCATCGAGCAGCGCCCCGCCGGGGAAGTGACCGAGATGTGGTATAAAAAGCGCATGGCCCCGGAAGGCGTAAAGGTATATAACCCCGCTTTTGACTTTGCTGATAACGAACTGATTGCCGGTATCGTAACGGAGTATGGTATCGCCCGTCCGCCCTATAACGAGAGCCTGAAGGAAATTTTCCGTAAGAAGGCGGAGGCCGAGGCCGCCAAGAAGAAGTGAGAGGAAAAGCAGGGGCATTGGGGCGCTGGCGGCGTAACGCCCCAATGCAGCGCTTGCTTTTGCCCGGAGGGTGACGTATGAACGAGAAGGAGCTGCGCGCAGCGGTGGAGCGGGCCGTCCTTTCGGAGTTGGCAAAGACCGGCGAGCCCTACGTGCCGGTAACGTCCTCCAACCGCCATGTGCATTTGAGCCAGGCGGATGTGGAACGGCTGTTTGGCGCTGGCTACCGCCTGACCAAGCTGCGCGACTTGGTGCAGCCGGGGCAGTTTGCCTGCAACGAGAGCGTGACCATTGAAACCCAAAGGGGCAAGCTGGCCCTGCGCGTTGTGGGCCCGGCCCGCAAGGAAACGCAGGTGGAGCTTAGCTTTACCGACGCGGTGAAACTGGGCCTGACGCCGCCGGTGCGCATGTCGGGCGAGCTGGAAGGCAGCCCGGGCTGCACGCTAAGCAATGGGGATGCGCGCATTTCCATTCCCCGCGGCGTGATTGTGGCCGCCCGGCACCTGCACCTGGCCCCGGACGAGGCGCGCGCCTTTGGCGTAAAGGACGGCGACATAGTAAGCCTGCGTGTGGAGGGCGCGCGCGCGGCGACGTTGGAAAACGTCATTGTGCGCAGCGGGGAGGCGCACCTGATGGAGGCGCATATCGACAAGGACGAGGCCAACGCCTGCGGCCTTGCGGATGGGCAGCTTTGCCGGGTGATTCGGGAAGGTTCGCCTTTCGCGGCTTGCGCCGCAAACGCGGGGCCGGCCGGGAAGCGGGGCGGCATACCGGCAAACGCGGCCCCCGCGCAGGCGGCGTTACAGCCAAAACCGCCTAAGAAGGAAACGCTGCTTGACCTTTCAAAGGAACCCCGCCGCCTGATTACCGAGGAGGATGTGCGCACGGCGGCCAGGGATGGCTACAAAATCATCCGCCACGCTGGCGACGCGATTATCACGCCTTTGGCGCGCGATAGCGCGTTGGAGAAGCGCGTGGAACTGATACCTGTGCTTTGACATAGCTGCGGGGCAACCCGCAAGGATGAGAGGGAACATACATGGCATTGACAGAACAGCAAATCAGGCAGATCACGGATGAAATCGTGCGCAGCCTGTCCGGCTCGATGAAAACGGAAGCTTCCGCGCCGCACAGCCAGCATGGCGAATGCACAGGCCGTTGGCTGTGCGATACCGCCGAGGAAGCGGTGGCGAACGCCAAGGCCGCCCA
Source organism: uncultured Eubacteriales bacterium (assembly GCA_900550955.1). Classification (GTDB taxonomy): domain Bacteria; phylum Bacillota; class Clostridia; order Christensenellales; family Aristaeellaceae; genus Limiplasma. Next base: position 38,581 of record URUF01000004.1, read on the forward strand.
GGCGCAGCTGGCGGAGATGTCGCTGGAAAAGCGGGGCGAGCTGGTGGCCGCCATGCGCAAGGCGGGCATTGATAACGCGGAATACCTGGCAAAGCTGGCGCACGAGGAAACGGGCTATGGCCGCGTGGCGGACAAGGTACAAAAGAACCTGCTGGTAAGCCGCCGCACCCCGGGCGTAGAGGATTTGGTGACCCGCTGCGAAACGGGCGACAAGGGCATGATGCTGATTGAGCAGGCGCCATTTGGCGTGATCGGTTCCATTACGCCCTCCACCAATCCCACCTCCACGGTCATCAACAACTCCATCAGCATGATCGCTGCGGGCAACGCTGTGGTGTTTAATCCGCATCCCGCCGCCAAGCGCGCCTCGCAGGAGGCCATGCGCCTGATGGTGGAGGCCATCGTTTCTGCGGGAGGCCCGGCCGCGCTTATTACCACCGTAAAGGAACCAACCTTGGAGAGCGGCCAGGCGATTATGACCCACAAGGATATTCCGCTTTTGAGCATTACGGGCGGCGAGGCAGTGGTGAAGGTGGCCATGAAAACCGGGAAAAAGGTCATTGCCGCGGGGCCGGGCAACCCGCCCGTCATTGTGGACGACACGGCCGATATTCCCGAGGCCGCCAAGCGCATTGTGGATGGCGCGGCGTTTGACAACAACGTGCTGTGCATTGCCGAGAAGGAGGTTTTTGCCTTCTCAGGCATCGCGGACAGGCTCATGAGCGAGATGGAGCGCTGCGGCGCCGTTCGCATCTATGGCGCGGATATCGACAAGGTGCTGAAAACCACGCTGATTCAAAAGGACGGCAGGTACGTTATCAACCGCAAGTATGTGGGGCATGATGTGGCGGTTATCCTGCGCGACAGCGGGGTTGGCTTCAGCGGGAACCCGCGCCTGGTCATTGCGGAAGTGGACCGCGACCATCCCTTTGTGATGACGGAGATGCTTATGCCCGTTTTGGCGATTGTGCGCGTGCACGATATCGACGAGGCGGTGGAGGAGGCCTTCCGGGCTGAGCAAGGCTGCAAGCATTCCGCCATGATCCATTCCACGAACGTGCATAACATGAGCAAGGCCGCGCGCAGGCTGAACACCACCATTTTTGTAAAGAACTCTTCCAGCTTTTCCGGCTTGGGCTTTGACGGCGAGGGCTACACCACCATGACCATTGCTACGCCCACGGGCGAGGGGGTAACCAGCGCCCGCTCCTTTACCAGGCTGCGCCGCTGCGTGCTGTACGGGGATTTCCGCATTTGCTGACGCGCGCCTTTGGGAGGGAATGCTGAAATGACGATTGTTGAACAGGTTCGCGCTGCCGGCGTGGTGGGCGCGGGCGGGGCCGGCTTTCCCACGCATGTGAAGCTGAATGGCAGGGCGGAATGGGTGATTGCCAACGGCGCGGAGTGCGAGCCGCTGCTTAGGGTGGATCAGCTGCTGATGCAGCGCGAGGCAGACCGCGTTGTGCGAGGGCTGGAGCTGGCCATGGAGGCGACCGGCGCGTCCAACGGCGTGATTGCTACCAAAGCGCATTATGAGGCGGCGGTGCGGGCGCTGCGGGAGGCTACCAACGGGCATGCCAATATCAGGCTGCATTTGTTGGACAGCTATTACCCATCTGGGGATGAAAAGTCCATCATCTTTGAGGTAACCGGGCGGGTGGTGCCCAGCGGCAGGCTGCCCTTGGACGTGGGCTGCGTGGTGAGCAACGTAGCCACCCTTGCCAATATTGCCCAGGCAGCGGAGGGCGGCCCGGTTGTGGATAAGGATGTAACCGTGGGCGGCGCTGTGCCGGAGCCGGTTACGGTGCGGGTGCCCGTGGGCACGGCCTATCGTGAGGTGATCGCGCTTTCGGGCTTCCGGGGCAGCGCGGAGGAGTATGCGCTGATTGTTGGCGGGCCCTGCATGGGCAAGCTGGAAAGCGATTGGGACAGTCCCGTGACCAAAACGACAGGCGGGCTGCTGGTGCTGCCCAAAACGCATCCATTGATTGCGCGGCGCATGCAAAGCCTGCATCGCCAGCTCAAACTGGCGCGCGCCGTGTGCTGCCAGTGCAGCCAATGCACGCAGATGTGCCCGCGCAACGCTTTGGGGCTAGGCGTGCAGCCTCACAAGGCCATGCGGGCAATCACCACGGGCAACGGGGCGCTGCTGGGCGATCCCGCTGCGGTATTGGCCTGCTCCAGCTGCGGCGTGTGCACCAACTATGCCTGCAGCATGGGCCTTTCGCCCTCCGTGGTGATGGCGCTGCTTAAGGAAGAAATGGGCAAGGCGGGCATGCGGCCCGTGCCGGAGAAGGACATTGTGCCGGATCCGTTTGTGACGCTCAAACGGGTGCCGGTCAAGCGGCTGATTGCCCGCATGGGCTTGACGGCCTATGATACGCCCGCGCCCTATGCGGACATGCGCTATATGCCCGCCAAGGTAAGGCTTCCGCTCAAGCAGCACGTGGGCGCGCCGGGCGTGCCGGTGGTAAAGCCGGGCGATAGGGTGCGCCGGGGCGACGTGATTGCGGAAATTCCCGAAAAGGCGCTCGGCGCAAGGCTGCACGCCTCCATTGACGGAACGGTCACGGCTGTTGATACAAGCATCGAGATCACAGGAGGTGAAGGCGCATGACGGCCATCGGCGTGGTAGAAACGCTCAGCATTCCCCTGGGGGTGTTGGCGGGCGATCAGATGGTTAAAACCGCCGAGGTGGCGCTGGTAACCGCCCAAACGGTGTGCGCGGGCAAGTACATCGTTGTGGTGAGCGGCGAGGTGGCGGCGGTCAAATCCGCCGTGAGCGCGGGTGTGAAAAGCGCCGGTGCATCCCTGGTGGACAGCCTGGTTATCCCCAACGTGGATGAGCGCGTGATTGCCGCCATGGCGAGCGCGTGCCCTGGGGAGCAGGTTCAGGCCGTTGGCGTGGTGGAAACCTTCTCGCTTGCCAGCGCCATCAGCGTGGCAGATATCGCAGTTAAAGCCGCGGACGTGGAGCTGATCGAGGTGCGCCTGGGGCGCGGCATGGGCGGCAAATCCTTCGTGATTGTCACGGGCGAGGTGGCGGCTGTGGAAGCGGCGGTGGGAGCGGCCCAGAAGGGGGAGGAGCCAAAGGGGCTGATCGCATCCAGCGTGGTGATCCCCTCGCCGCACATGGATATGGTTCGCGCGCTGCTGTAACGCCGCGCGGAAATAGAAAGGAACAGCGAATCTAAAGGCAAAGGAGTTTTTGCAATGCAGGAAGCGTTGGGCATGATTGAAACCAAGGGTTTGGTGGGAGCCATCGAGGCGGCGGACGCCATGGTGAAGGCCGCGAATGTGCACTTGATTGGCAAGGAGCATGTGGGCGGAGGCCTGGTAACGGTGATGGTGCGCGGCGACGTGGGCGCGGTGAAGGCCTCGGTGGAGGCGGGCGGAGCTGCCGCCAAGCGCGTTGGCGAGCTGATTAGCGTGCATGTGATCCCGCGTCCCCACAGCGATGTGGAAGAAATCCTTCCCAAGGCAGCCTCTGCCGCTGCAAAAGCCATAAAGGCATAATAATGAGAGGAGATACGGCGTTATGGAAAAGCAAGCATTGGGCATGGTAGAAACCAAGGGTTTGGTAGGTTCCATTGAGGCGGCGGACGCCATGGTGAAGGCCGCGAACGTGCATTTGATTGGCAAGGTACATGTGGGCGGCGGATTGGTAACGGTGATGGTACGCGGCGATGTGGGCGCGGTGAAGGCCTCGGTGGAGGCTGGCGGAGCCGCCGCCAAGCGTGTGGGCGAGCTGGTAAGCGTGCATGTGATTCCCCGTCCCCATGATGATGTGGAGGCCATTCTGCCAAAGCTGTAAACGATTAGGAGGAAAGCGCCATGCTAAAGGGTATCTCACCGATTCTTACGCCTGAGCTGCTCAAGACCATTGCTGAAATGGGCCATGGCGACGAGCTGGCCATTGGCGATTGCAATTTCCCGGCCCAGTCCATGGGGAAGCGCTGCGTGCGCGCCGACGGGCACCGTGGGACGGAGCTGTTGGACGCGATTCTTGCGTTGTTCCCACTGGATCAGTTTGTGGAGGCGCCTGTTGCAGTTATGGCCCCGGAACCCGGCGCGATGGAGGGAAACCCTCCAATTTGGGCTGAATTTGCGGAAATTGTGGAGAAGCACCAGCCTGGAACGCGCACCGAAGCCATTGACCGCTTCACGTTTTACGAGCGCGCCAAAAATGCCTACGCGACTGTTTCCACGGGCGAGAAGGCGCTGTATGCCTGCATCATTATCAAAAAGGGTTGCTTGATTTAAGAAAAAAAGGGGGAACAGGGCCATGAAAAAGATCATCAATGCTGCCAGAGATTTTGTTCCCGAAATGTTGGAAGGCATCTATGCCGCGCATCCCGATGAGCTGGCGTGCGTTGGGAGCGATTTACATTGCCTTGTTTCCAAGCGCAAGCACGCCGGCAAGGTGGGCATTGCCACGGGCGGCGGTTCGGGGCATCTGCCGCTGTTCCTGGGCTACGTGGGCGAGGGTATGCTGGATGGCTGCGCCATCGGGGATGTGTTCCAGTCGCCCAGCGCGGAGCAGATGCTAAGCGTGACCAGGGAGATTGACCAGAGCGCGGGCGTGCTGTATATCTACGGGAATTATAACGGCGATATCTTCAACTTTGACATGGCCGCCGAAATGGCCGACATGGAGGAGAACATCCGCGTGGAGAGCGTGGTGGCGGGCGAGGACGTGGCCTCCGCCGCCCCAAGCGCGGAGGGGGAGCCCAACAAGCGCCGAGGCGTGGCGGGCATCTTCTTTGTGTACAAGTGCGCGGGAGCGGCCGCCGCCGCCGGGCTTGATTTGGACGGGGTAAAGCGCGTTGCGGAAAAGGCGTGCGCCAATGTGCGCACCATGGGCGTTGCGCTTACCTCCTGCACGGTGCCGCGCGTTGGGCACGCCAGCTTTGAAATTGGCGAGGATGAAATGGAAATTGGCATGGGTATTCACGGCGAGCCTGGCGTGCGCCGCGGCAAGCTGCGCCCGGCTGACGAGATTGTGGACGAAATGCTCGCGCCCATCCTCAAGGACCTGCCCTTTGAAGGCGGCGACGAGGTGGCGGTGCTGGTCAACGGCCTTGGCGCAACGCCGCTGGAGGAGCAATATGTGATGTTCCGCCGGGTGAAACAGGTACTGGACGCCAAGGGCATTCGCATATTCCACACCTACGTGGGGGAATATGCCACCTCCATGGAGATGGCGGGCGCGTCTATCTCGCTGATGCGGTTGGATGAGGAGCTGAAAGCCTATCTGTCCGCGCCGGCGGATACGCCATTTTTTAAGCAGCGTGCGTTATAAGGGGGCGTTTTGATGAATGCGGCTGACTTGCGCGGCCTGATGGAAACATGGGCGCGGCTGATGGCGGAAAACCGCGATTGGCTGATTGAGCTGGACAGCGTGGTAGGCGACAGCGACCTTGGCCTTACCATGAGCGACGGCTTTCGCGCTGCGGCTGACGCGCTGCGTGAAAGCGATGCGCGCGACGTGGGCAAAATGGCCTACCAGGCGGGAAAGGCCATGGCCTCGGCGGTTCCTTCCACCATGGGAACGCTAATGGCAAGCGGGCTGATGAATGCAGGAAAAGCGCTGAGGAATGTCGAAGAACTAAATGCTAAACAGGAAGCTGCATTCTTCCAGGCGTATTTCGACGGCGTAAAGAACCGCGGAAAGGCGGAACTGGGCGAAAAGACCTTCCTGGATGGGCTGTACCCTGCTGTACAGGCGCTTTGGGAAGGGGCCGAAAACGGCCTTTCCCCCAAGGAAACCGCTCAGCAAGCCGCCGGCGCCGCTTGGCGCGCGTTTGAAGATACGAAAGGGATGCTGGCCAAGCATGGCCGGATGGCCATTCGCGGCGAGCAATCGCGCGAAATGCTGGATCCCGGGGCTGCCGTTGCCGCACTACTTATGAAGGGTTACGCTCAATTCAAAGCGGACAGTGAGTGATTGAGTATGACGATCAGGGAAATTGCAACCATCGCAGGGGTTTCTCCAGCGGCGGTTTCACTGGTCATCAATAATAAAAAGGGCGTCAGTGAGGAAACACGCCGCAGGGTTATGAGCGTGGTGGAGGAGTGCGGCTATGTGGCCGCCCCGCAAAAGAAAAAGGTTGAGCACTTTAGGCTGATGGTAATCAAATACCGCGCTCATGGCATTGCCCTGGAGGAAAACCAGGGCTTTATCGCCTCCATCATTGACAGGATTGAGAGCGAATGCCGGCGCTTTGCCTTTGACCTGATCATGTGCAACTGCGAGGCCAAAACGGCGGAAACGACTATCCGCGAGCTGATGCAGAACCCGCCGGATGGCGTGATCCTGATTGGCACCGAGCTGCGGGAGGCGGATTATCCCCTCCTGCGCCTGTTTACCGTGCCCGTTGTGGTGCTGGATAACAACATCGTGCTGGACAATGTGGACAGCGTTGTGATGGATAACCGCCATTTGATGCAAAAAACGGTGCGTTACCTTTACGAGCTTGGTTACAGGGATATTGGGTATTTCAAATTCAACCTGCCCGTGAATAACTGCGACGAGCGCTACGAGGGGTATTTGGAGGAGCTGGGAAGGCTTGGCCTTACGCCGCCTGAACCCGTGTACCTGAACCCCACGGTGGACGGCGCGTGCGAAGACATGAAAAACCTGATCAAGAGCGGTTCCTACGTGCCGCATGGCGCGGCGGTGGCGGATAACGATACCGTGGTGATAGGCGCGGTAAAAGCCATCCGTGAGGCGGGCTACAGCATACCGGAGGATCTTTCCGTTGTGGGCTTTGACGATATTCCCTTTAGTGCGGTAACCATGCCCGCGCTTACAACCATGCGCATTTCGCGCTCCGCCATGGGCACGCTCGCGGTGGATATGATTCGCAAGCGCATCAAGCACCCGGATTGGCCCGGAATGCATATGCAGATCGGCGGCAAGCTGATTGTGAGAAACAGCACCCGTCCTGTGGACGGTTGAATATGGAGTGTGCGTGGCATGCTGGTAGGCCGGGTAACGGGCTCCGTGGTGAGCACAAACAAGGTGGAAGCGCTGCGCGGCGTGAAAATGCTGATTGTGCAGCCGGTAGAGCTGGATACGCTTTGCATGAAGAACGATTATGTGATTTGCGTGGACGACGTGGGCGCGGGCGAAGGCGATTTGGTTTTTTGCGCCTATGGAAGCTCCGCCCGCCAGTCGGACACGTCCAAAAAGCATGCGTCGGATTACACGGTGTACGGCATTGTGGATTCCATTGATATGCGCGGCGCGCGCACCTATGACAAGGCGAAGGAGAAGGCGGCATGCAGTTGGCAAGAGTGATCGGCAGCATGGTGAGCACGCGCAAGTCCGACCGGCTGGAAGGGCTGAAGCTGCTGGTGGCCGTGCCCATCGATATGGATACGTTTGAGGAAAAGGGCGCGCCGTTTATTACTGTGGATACGGTGGGCGCAGGCGAAGGGGAAATTGTGATGTGGGCGGGCGGAAGCTCCTCCCGCCAAACGGCTTTGACGACCAATAAGCCCGTGGACAGCTCCATTGTGGGCATTGTGGATTTTGTGGATATCCAGGGAAAGCGCGTGTACAGCAAGGGCGATGGCCAATGAAAATTGCAAAAGTAACGGGAACGGTGGTTTCCACCGTAAAGTATGAAAAATACCGCGGCTTTAAGATGTTGAAGGTGCGCCATTTGACGCTGGAGGGCGAGCCTACCGGCGAGGAGCTGATCGCCCTGGACGCGGCGGACGCGGGGCTGGGCGATATTGTGCTTGTAAACAACGATGGCGGCGCGGCGCAGATGGTTGTGGGCGATCAAACGCTGATAGCCAGCGTGACCATTTGCGGCGTGATTGATTCGTATACCTGGCAGGGACGGACCGTGCACTGCCATTAGGAGGCGGGCGTTTGAATATTGGCGTTGTTGTGGGTTCAGTGGTATGCACGGTTAAAACGCCCGCGCTGGAGGGCATAAAGCTGCTGATTGTGCGCCTGCTGGCAAACGGCCAGCCAAAAGGGCTTGTGATCGCCTGCGACGGAACCCGTCAGGCGGGTATAGGCGATACGGTTTATATGATTGGGCGCAAAGAGGCGGCCCTCATGCTGGATTTGAAGAACCCGCCGCCCAGCGACCTGACCATTGCCGGGATTATTGACCCGGAAACCCTGTGAATAAAGCGAAAAGGCCCGGCTAACGCTTGCGCATTGCCGGGCCTTTGCCATATGGAATTACCAGGTTGCCTTGCTGGCGGTTGTTACGGCGCTTTGGTGATCGTCGTCCACCTTTTTGGTGCCGTGCGTTTTGCTGTTCTTAAAATGGATGCAGAAGTGGCCGTCAAAGCCGTTGGAGATTGTGCTGGTACCGTGGGGCATGCCGTTCATGGAAGCGGCATAGACATGGCCGTTGTATTGGATAAGGATGGCGCGCCTGTTCCAGCTCCACGAGCCGCCGAAAATGCTTTTCATCGTGGCGGTATCCTCGGCGGTGCGGGGCTCGGCGTCCAAATGGTTTACGCCGGACCAGCGCACGGCCTCAAAGGTTTTGCCGGTTTTAACGTCCTTGATGGTGAAGCGCGCGTTTTTGGGAATGACGGAGCTTACGTTGTCCGCAAACCAGTCCAGCACCTCCGTTTTGGCGGTTTTTTGGGAACTGGCGGAGGAAGCGCCCGCGGAGGCGGTTGCGCCAAAGATCACACGGATGGTGGCGGAACCGGCGATGCCGTCCTCTTTCATGTTGCGCTTCTTCTGGAATTTTTTAACGGCGGCCACCGTACCCTCGCCATAAACGCCGTCGATTGCCCCGGAGTAATATCCCAGGCATTCCAGCGCCTGCTGAAGCTTTACCACGTTGTTGCCGCTATCGCCCTCGCGGGTGGCCGCCGGCGCAGAGCCGATTTCGGAAATGCTGCTGACGGTGGGGTACTTGCTTTCCGATTTGGCGGCGGAAGCGCTTTGGCTAGAGCCCGGCTCCGGCTGGGTGGTAAGGCTCTTTTTATTGCAGCTGCCAAAGATGCTGGTAACGGTTGCGGCGCCGGCGTAGCCATCGGCCTCCAGCTTATGCGCCTTTTGGTAGGCTTCCACTGCGGCAGTGGTGCCGCTGCCGTATACGCCGTCGATCTTTCCATCGTAATACCCCAGAATTTGCAGAGCCTGCTGAAGCTTTTTTACGTCGCTGTTTTCATCACCTACGCGCATTATGCCGGGCGCGCTGCCCAGCGCCTTGATTTTTTCCGCCGCGCTTGAGGAGCTGCTGGATGAGGATGCGGATTTGGCTTTGTCCACATATTGCTTCATCATGTAGCCGGTAAAGCTGCCGTAACGCACTTTATACCAGCTGCCGCTGGCGCTTAGAATGGTAACGTCCTCTCCTTTGGGAACGGTTTGCAAAGCGGCGGCTTCCTTGCTGGCGGATTTACGGAGCACAACCTTCGCATTGGTGATTCCCCGATCTTCCGCAGCGGCGGCGGAAACGAGTGCAAAGCAAGAGAAAATAATGCTTGCGCACAGCGCCAGGCTTATTGCCTTGCGCAACCAAAAGCGGCGCATCATATGGATTCATTCCTCCTTTCCCGTAAAGGGAAGCATAAACCCTCGGTTCCTGCTCAATATATTACAAAATTATTAAATAGTCAATACAAAAGGATGAACTGTTACAGGATTTGCAGCTTCCAAATTCCAGCTATTTTGATATCTTTTCAGCAAAATTGGGGAAACTATTGACGAAAATGGAAATGGAGATTAAACTGGTATGGTGTTCATGATTCATTCATAATTGGCTCATTGTGTGGACACATTGATTTAAGGTAAGGGGTTCGTTTGTGTATGAAGGAAATCAACGGTACCATAACGCTGGCCTATGTAGAGGAGGATAACAGGCAGCGCGTCATTTTTCGCGTCATTCCGCTTTGCACCCGCGAGGGAGGCGTTTTTCACGGAGGCGCGGAGGATTTTCCAGATGAAGGCAGCTTGCGCATTGTGCCGGACAAGCGCGAGCAGAGTACATTTAAAGAGCGCATGCGTGAAATAGGCGGCCTGTGCGCCATCCAGCTTTCCAGCGAGGGCAAGGAGCTGATGAAGGTACGCCAAAACCGCAACTATGCCCCCGAGCAGGGCGAGCGCAACCAGCTTGCAATCTATTCCGATGTGATTTGTGAATTTACCGAGGACGGCTGCTTTGAGGTGGTGGAGGCCGGCGAGGACGCAGCTGACGCAATGACGGCCAAGGTGCTCCTGCATAAGGATAAAATGCTGTACGGCCCGGTTGAAAAAGAAGCAGCACAGAAGGCGACGATCGAAAGCCTGAAGCCGTTTGGCAACGATCGTTTTTTGTTGCATACGGTTGAAACGCCTGGGCTGGGGAAGCATTTGGTCTATTGGGATCCGGAGGCAACGCTGAACTGGCGGCAGCGCCGCAATAGCCTGCGCCGCCGCGAACGCGCCGGGCAGGAGGAGGAAGCCGAGGAGAAGCTGCCCAAAACGGCGGAGGCCAAAAAACCCGCAGAGGAAAAGCCGCGCAAGGAAAAGGCGGAAGCGGCCGCAAAGCCGGAGCGCGCGGCAAAGGTGGACCCCTATACGCGCCGTGTGGAACGGGCGGCGGAGATTCTGCGCCAGGAGGAAGAAAAGAAACATACGGAGGAACAGGCGAAGGCGGAGGCCGAAGTGCAGCCCCAGCAGGCGGAAAAGGATTCCCCGGCAGAGGCGGCTGAAACGGTTGAAATGCCCGAGCCCGCGCCTGAGCAGGAAACGCCGCTGCCCATTGGCGCCAAGCTGGATATTTTGGATACGGATTTGCCGTTTGAGCAGCAGATTTCCCGCCTGGAGCAGCCGCTTAGCGAAGGCGCAAACCGGCTGACCAATGACGCGCCGGAGCCCGAGGAGGAAGCGCCGGAGGCAGTAGCGCATTTTTCCGGCACGCCGCTGGTAAAAACGCCCGGCAAGGCCGCGCGCAGCAAAACCAAGCCCGAGAATGTGCACCATGTGGTGGAGCAGCAAATCCGCCGCCAGCGCGACGAGGTGATGGGCACGGAAATGGGCGCGGGCGTATACGGCATGGTGGAAAACCCGATTGAAAACCTGCGGGCCTGCGTGGATTACATTTGGCAAAATGCCGATATGCGCGATCAGGCGCTGAACATGCTCATGGAAAACGACGCGTTTACAGCGGATATGGCGGCCCGCCTGCGCAGCGGCGGCACCAATTTGCACGCTGCTGCTGCGGCGCAGGAGCAGTTGGCCGAAATCGAGGCGGACAGGCTTACGCTGCTGATGCAGCTTGAAACGGCAAGGGCGAATGAGAAGAAATTCCGTGAGGAAGCGCTTTCCAAGCTGACGCAGAAGAAACGCGACGAGGTGGAGCGCCTTAAAAATGAAGTAAGGCAGCTGGAAGCCACCCGCCGCCGGCTTTCCGAGGCGACGCAGGCGTTAAGCAGCGGTACCGCGGCGCAGGTGACGGATTTTCTTGCCGCGAAGATGAACTGCCTGAGTGGCGCGGGGGAGCAGCGGGTGCTGCTTTCGCCCGTGATAGGGCAGGAGTATACGCAGCAGGTGCTTGCCGAACAGCTGCGCGTGCATATGAACGACAGCGGGTTTGGCATTAACGAGGACGAGGCCATGAGCCTGCTGATCAGCTTTGCGCTGTACGACGCGGTATGCCTGCGCGCCCGTACCCTTGCGGATGCGCAGCTTTTTGCCACGGTGATGCTGGAGAGCTTCGGCCTGCAAAGCGTATCGGCGACGGTTTGCCCCGGCGCATATGTGGAAATGATCAGCTTGCTGCCGGAGGATGAACACCGCACGCCTACGGTAACGGTACAGCCCCTTGGCACGGAAACCATGTCTGTATTCGGGCATAAAACGATTTATCTTACGGATGAAAGGACGCTGGCCTCGCAGCAGGATTTGATGCTGCCCTATCCGGTAATCAATGTGCCGGGCATGCTCAAGCGCGCCTTTGGCCATACGGTGGAGTGGACGCCGGTTGCGCCCGCAGCGCTTTCCTCCTTCGCGGGTATTCGGGCGGATACCCATCCCATGCTTAGCGATGCGGAAAAATGGTTCGGGGAATTGAAGCGCGCGCTCAGGCAGGCGGAAATGCTGCCGCCAGACGCGATGCTGGTAAGCATGCGCAGGTTTATTGAGGTGGCTTCCCGCAAGGTGCGCGGAGGCTTCCTGGCGGCCGCAGATACCGCGGTTTGCCATTGGGTGGTGCCGCTAATCCTGATGAACAGGCACGAGTCGCCCGAGGTGGCGGAGGCGCTGGCGGGCCTGCCGCATGCCATGGATATGCTGGGCATACGTTAATCTATACGAATAGACAAAGGAGGATAACGGAAATGCTGGAATACAAATTTGATACCCAACTGCTGATAGAGGGCACGGGCCTGGATGAGGATGCGATCAACGATTATATTACCAATCATATCAAGGGAGATTGCCTGCTGGCCGTTGGCGACGACGAGCTGATTAAAATCCATTACCATACCAACGAGCCGTGGCAGGTGCTGGAGTACGGCGCTTCGCTTGGCGATATCCACGATATCGTGGTGGAGAACATGGAGCGCCAGGCCAACGGCTTGGACGGCTAAACGCCTGGGATGAAAGGATAAAGCAAAAGCCTGGCCCCTTTGGAGTGACTACTTAGGGATTTTCTGAAACAGAAAATTTTTGAGTGACAACTTCAAATGTGCGGAAGAAAAGCCACCATTGTAAAGCCGGTAGTTGGTTATGCAATGGTGGCTTTTGCTGTGGTTGAAAACTATCACAAAACATAAGTTTCGTGGCTTCGGTCTTGGCTACGATCTCCGAAATGTTAATCATGGGTGGTGCCTCCTTGAAAGTTATCTTTGATGTGGTCACAGCTTACCCTTTTGAACATAACTTTCAAGTCGGTAAAAGAGACAAAGAACTTAGCTTCGGTTTATCTGAAATACCAAGAACAACATTAATATTTCTAAAACAAAATTAAGATAAAATACAAATAGCTCTATCGTATAATCCATATTGTTGATTGCAAGAAGCAAAAAACAATGGAGGCAGATTACGATGACTAAGAAGAATTTTATGTTTCTGGTACTGACCGTTGTTGGCGGTCTCCTGTTTGGCCTGGGTATGTGTATGTGCTTGCTGCCTGAGTGGAATATGTTCACCCCCGGCGTCGTGCTTACTGCTTTGGGTGCGCTGGTTCTGCTGGCTATTGCTCTGGTTCGCTGGATCATGGCAGGCAAGCCGGTTGTTGCCGTGAACTGGAACAAAGTCGGCAAGGTTGCTTACTGTGTTATCGCTGCGTTGGTGCTTGGCACTGGCATGGCGATGATTATGGCGTTTGAAGGCCTGATGATTCCCGGCATCATCGTGGGGATTGTTGGAATCGTGCTGGCGCTTGGGATCATTCCCGTTCTCAAAGGTCTCAAATAATGAATTTTCACTTCAAAACATTAGGAGGCAAATAAACATGTGTGAACAGAACAAGGTACAGAATCAGGAAGAACTCAAGCAGAAGGCTATGGAGCACGACATGAGCGACGCGCAGGATATCGATCTCAAGGAAGTCGGCCAGGCGGTAGAAGAAGGTGCGGTCAGCGCTTATCAGAAGATCGAAGATGGTGTTGTCGGCGGCTACAAGAAGATTGAGGATGCCGTTGTCGGCGGTTACAAGAAGATCGAAGAAGGCGTAGTCGAGGGCTTTACGAAGATGACCGATAAATTCGTTGAAAAGCTCTTTACTCGTGAAGGCGAAACCGTTGAGGACGCCAAGAAGCGTTTGAGCGGCGAAAAGCAGGACGAGGATCAGTAAGATACAAAAAATCAATACGCAGCGAGGATGCCGGATAGGTAGGCCTCGCTTTACGACTATCCGGGTAATCAGTAGGAGTGGTGACTGCATGAAAAAGAAGCTCAGATACAATGTGGGCGCTGAGATTGTTGAAAAAGACGTTAACTATATTCCCGTCAGGTTCATCCTGGCAGTATTTCTGGCAGTGCTGGAAACACTTGGTGTGATCGCCATGGTTGTGCTGTGCTGCCTGTATATTCCGTATTTTTATCTGGCCATGTGGGCGACTGAAATCGTCTGTGTGGTTCATATCGCAGCATCCAATGAAAATCCGGACTACAAAATTCCGTGGCTATTGGTAGTGCTGGTCATTCCGGTGGTCGGACTGATGCTGTATATCATGTTCCACTCCCGCACACTCAAGAAAAAGTATATCCGGCGGATGGAAAACCTGAAAAATCATTCTTACACGAAAGACGATGCAGATGCGTTTGAAAAGCTGCGTGCCGAGAGCGCAACGGCTGCCAATCAGGCGAAGATGCTCTGTGAAATCTCAGAATCCCATCTGTTTCAAAATACGAATCAGGCGTATTTTCCACTGGGTGAAGACATGTTCCCGCAAATGCTGAAGGACATCCGCAGCGCAGAGAAATTTATTTTTCTGGAATACTTTATCATTGAAGAAGGCAAGTTCTGGAACACTATTCTGGATCTTCTTAAGGAAAAGGCGGTAGCTGGTGTGGAGGTGCGCGTAGTCTACGATGATATAGGCTGCATGAGTACACTGCCGGGCAACTACTGGAAGATATTAAAATCCTACGGTATCAAGGCAACGCCCTTTGCCCTGCTGCGCGGCAATGCGGACAGCGAGTTCAACAATCGCAGCCACCGTAAAATTCTGGTGATCGACGGCAAGGTTGGCTATACTGGCGGTGTGAACATCGCCGATGAATATATCAACGAAACCGTACGCTTTGGCCACTGGAAGGATATCGGCATCCGGTTGGAAGGCGAAGCGGTACAGGAGCTGACGAAGCTGTTTCTGGTGGATTACGGTCTGAATGTACGCAAGGAACCGGAAATCTGCCATGACTATTTCCCTTCCTACAGCAAACAGGAAACAGCAGGTTTTATGATTCCCTTCGGAGATGGCCCGGCCCCTGTGTATGTACATCAGGTGGGCAAGCGCGTGATCCAGAATATGCTCAATCAGGCGCAGCGGTATGTCTGGATGATGTCGCCCTATCTGATCATCGACAGCGAACTCTGCTGTTCCATCGAATATGCAGCCATGCGAGGCATAGATGTACGCATTATTGTGCCACACATTCCGGACAAGAAGCTGGTATTCGAAATGACGCAATGCTACTACGAGCGTTTGATGAAGGCGGGCGTCAAGATTTACGAATACGAACCCGGCTTTATCCATGCTAAGTGTTATCTCACAGATGATGAAACTGCCATGATCGGCACGATCAATCTGGATTACCGCAGCCTTGCGCATCACTTTGAAAACGGTGTGTGGATGTATAGGTGCGCCTCTATCGAAGATATTCGGAAGGATTTTGCAGATACATTTGACAAGTCCATCCGAATCGAGGATCACATGCTTAAAACAGATGACGGAAACGGCAATATCGTGGAAACCGAAAACACCGTGACCCGAACCTATCTGTATATCACAGTAAGCCATAAGACTGCTGATGAAATGGCAGACCACTTTGGTTTTAATGATGACCAGCGGGCGCAGCTTGCGGAATTGCTATCGGATGACAACAATTCGCTGTGGGCGGCGGCTCTATACGGTATCGGTGCAACCGATGATGCCATTGTCGCCGTTGCCATGTCGCAGATCGGTAATGTAGGCGGTGAACCTTATTGGTCATGGTACGGTTTTGGAAGTCGTGTGGAATGGTGTGCCTGCTTTGTATCGTGGTGTGCCAATGAGTGCGGCTATATCGACAATGGTATCATCCCGAAATTTGCAGGCTGTGTCAACGGCGTTCAATGGTTCAAAGACCGTGGACAATGGGCAGATAACAGCGCACAGCCGACACCGGGCATGATTATCTTCTTTGATTGGGATTCTCCAAACGGTGCATCCGGCCCACAGGACGGACTTTCCGACCATGTGGGTATCGTTGAGAAAGTAGAGAATGGCAGAGTTTATACCATTGAGGGTAACACGAGCGATAGCTGCAACAGGCGGGATTACAAGCCCTCAATAACAAATATCTGCGTGAGGATGTTTACACACGAAGCCATCATTGACCAAGAGACCTTTGACATTGTGCAGCGTATCCGCGACGGGAGACGCCGCATTACGCCTATGGGTGAAATGCCCGTTCTCTCCGGGATGGTATATTGCGCCGACTGCGGCAGCAAGCTCTACCAAGTCCGTGCCAACGGCTGGACGCATGAACAGGAGCACATGGTGTGTGCCACCTATCGCAAGAAAGGTCGGGACATATGCCCTTCGCATCAAATTCGCAACGTAGTCATAGAGCAGCTGTTGCTTGAAGACCTTCGGAGCGTTACCGCATTTGCCCGTGAGCGTGAAGCTGAATTCATAGATGTGGTCACAAAAAGCAAGGCAAAAGAAATAGACCGTAGCCTGCGGGAAAGCCGCAGAGAGTACGATCTGGCCAAGGCCCGAATTGCCAAACTGGACACTATTATGCAGAGGCTTTACGAGGACAATGTCGAGGGGAAGATTAGCGACGAGCGATTCATGAGGATGGCCTCCACCTACGAAGCTGAGCAAAAGCAGCTGGAAGCTCGGATTGATGAACTGGAGGCATTCATAGCCGAAGCGAAAGAAAAGACGCTCAATGCTGAATTTTTCCTGTCCTTGGTACGAAAGTACACGGATATCCGGGAACTGGATGCAGAGATCGTCAGGGAGTTTGTAGATCGAATCATTGTCCACAAAGCCGAAACGGTTAATGGTCATCGACAGCAGCGCATTGAAATCATCTATAACTGTGTAGGTATTGTAGAAATACCAGCGAGACATGAAAAAACGGCATAGCCGATATTGCTACCGACTATGCCGATTTTTTCAAGGGAATAAAATCCCTTTGGAGCCCCTTCTTTTGAGGGGGTCAGGCTTTTGCCATATATTCTTTGCGCCCGGTTTAATACCCGCCGGCCATAGCCTGCGTAAGCGCGGCCATGGCTGCGGCCACATCCGCCGTGGAGGCGCCTCCGCCGGACAGGATGCTTTCAAGCGTGGAGGCCGCGCTTTGAATGTTTGCATAAGCGGCGGAGTACATATCCAGCGAGGCCATGAGGTCATAGGCGCTTTGCAGCAGCTGTTGGGCGTCCGGGATGAGGGCGTTTTGCAGCGTGGGATCTGCGTCCTCCCAGCCGGTCGCGTTGTTTTGGGAATAGCTGGTATGAAGCTGGCAGTAGCCCATGGCCCCGGCGGTTCCCAAATATTCCGCAACGATGGAGGCATACTGGGGATCGCTGGCATAGGCGCTAAGAGGATGCCCGCTTGGGATAACGGCCACGCCCGTGGTCATGGTGCTGGGGCAGAACTCGGTGGCGATTTGGCCGCTTTGCACGCAGGTGGTTACCGCCTGGTGCATCTGGCAGGACACCGTGGGCACGGTGGGCTGGTACCAGTAATCGGTCACGACGCCGTAGCCCTTGCTGTCGTTACGGCAGGCGTCGGTGGCGAGCTGGCCGCTCACAGCGCAGGTGGTTACCTTCGTAAGCCCCAAATCCTCGGGGTTTGCCTCGATGATATCGCGGTTGCCCAGCCCCTTTGCCTCGTGAATCCTGGTCATATAGCTTTTCCAGATGGGCAACGCGCCGGAGCTGCCGGTGGACTTGGAGGAAAGCGGTTTGTAATTATCATGCCCTACCCAAATGGAGGAAACATACCAGCCCGTCATGCCCACAAAGGTTACGCCGCGCTGATCGCTGTTGGTGCCGGTTTTACCGGCTACGGTTTGACCGCTTAGCTTGGCGGCGGTGGCCGTGCCGCCGGAAACCACGTCCTTCATCATATCTACGGCCAGCCAGGCGGTGGAGGGACGGAACACCTGGCGGCGTTCCTGCTGGGCGTGGCTGTCGTAGATGACGTTGCCGGCGCTATCCGATATGCCCAGGAAGGAAATAGGGGTTTGATATACGCCGCCGTTGCCCAAAACGCCGTAAGCCACGGCCAACTGTACGGGCGTAATGCCGCTGGAACCCAGCGACAGGCCGAAGGGCGTTGCGTCAATATGATCGCGGTCCACGCCCATGCGCATTAGAAAATCAACCGAGCGGTCCACCCCCACCATATTGAGCAGCGTTTGCGCCGCGGCCACGTTATGGCTGCGTTTCATGCCCTGGCGCAGCGTTTCGGGGCCTACGTAATCGCCGCCGCCATAGTTTTTGGGCCAGGTGTCCTTGCCGTCCGAGCCGGTCCAGCCGGTGATGGGAACGGGAATATTATACACCACGCTGGCGGGCGAATAGCCCAGCTCCAATGCGGGGGCGTACACCGCGATGGGCTTGATGGTGGAGCCGATGGGCATCTTCATATCGGTGGCGCGGTTGAGGGTTTTGCGTACCGTGGGCCGCGTGCGCGAGCCCACGATGGCCTTAAGCTCGCCGGTACGGTAGTCCAGCACCACGGCGGCTGCCTGCGGCTGCACGATTTCATCATAGGTGCCGTCGCTGTTGAGCGTGCGGTAGACCTTATCGCTGGGATCGCGCAGGGCGGGATAGTTATTCCAGCTTTCCAGCGTATCCTCTACGATCCCCTGAATTTCGGTATCGATGGCCAGGGTAACGTGGTAGCCGCCGGTACGCAGCTCGTTTTCCATCTTATAGCGGTTTTCGCTTGTGTCGTCCAAGCCGTTCAGCTTCAGGAAGCAGCTTACGATATCCTGCACGGCGTATTCCACGTAATGGGCGTATTTGTACATGCCGTCGCCCTCCGTGGTGGAGTGCTCCAGCACATGCGCCGTGTCCTGGTTGAGCGCCTCCTGGTACTGCTGCTGGGTGATGAACTGGTTTTCATACATGCAGCGCAGCACATAGTCGGTACGGTCGTTGGTGAGCTTTCGATAATCGGTGGTTTCGGAGGCGCGGCTGTAAAAGTTGCGGCGCGGGTTGTAATAATAGGGATTGTTGGTCATGCCGGCAAGCATGGCGCATTCGCGCAGGGTGAGCTCGCTTAGCTCCTTGCCAAAATAGCCCTGCGACGCCACCTGCACGCCGTAATAGTTTTCGCCCAGGTAGATGGTGTTAAGGTAATATTCCAGGATTTGCAGCTTGGTATAGCGGGTTTCCAGCTGCATGGCCAGGTAGGCCTCCTGGATTTTGCGCTTATAGCTAAGCTCGTTGCTCAAAACGGTGTTTTTGATAAGCTGCTGCGTGATGGTTGAGCCGCCTTGCTGCGAGCCGGAAACAAAGTTTTGCACAAAGGAACCGATGATACGCTTGATATCGATGCCGTTGTGGGTGTAAAAGCGCGCGTCCTCCACGGCCACGAAGGCGTTGCGCAGCTGCTCCGGCATGAGAGCGATATTGACCATGATGCGGTTTTCCGTGCCCTTATAATCGGTGATCACGTCGCCCTGCGAATCGTAGAGGAACGAGGTTTTATCCTGATCATCCAACATGGTCAGGTCAAGGGTTGGGGCGGTTTCCATATATCCCTTAGCGATGCCCAGCACCGCGCCCGCCAGCGCCAGCCCGCACAGCACAACCAGTATGGCCAGCATGCGCACGGCGTTGACCAGGACGGAAAGAACAAAATTGGGCTTGGTTAGCCGGGGCTTAAAGATGGTGCGCTTTTTGGGCGCATCAAGCCCGCCGCCGTCTTCGGGGGAGCGATAGGCGGGGTCGTCCTCCCAGCCGGGAGCATAGCCCTGCTGCTCGTAAGGATCGTTGGATTGGGTATACAAAGCGGCACCTCCTGCCAAAAAGGGCGTTCACATAGCTATTATAGCATACCCGCTTCATGCGCGCCATAGCGGACGCTGTAACAATCATCAGCGGTTTTTCCCGCGCATATCAATCAACGAGGGAGGGGAAACAATGCCTGCACGTGGAGGGAAAGGGCGCGGATGCCTGCGCATTTTGCTGATTGCGGCGCTGCTGGGGGCCGCGCTGGTGATTGCCTTGGAGCAGAATTTGAGCCAAACGCTGTTGGATATGGCCTATGCGCAGGCGTATTCCATGGCGGTGGAAACCATTAACCGGGCGGTAAAACAGGTGGCCGGGGGAATCGGCTACGAGGAGCTGATTGAAACCCAGACGGACGGCCAGGGGCATGTATCCATGCTGCGCGCCAAAACCATGCGGATGAACGAGATCGCCTCCCAAACGGCGCTGCTGGCGGAGGAGGGGCTCAACAGCTTTGAAAACCAGTTTGTGAACATTCCCATAGGCGCGGCGCTGGGCATACGGTTCCTATCCGGCTTTGGGCCTAGGATAGCGGTGCAGATTTTGCCGGTGGGCGCTGTAAATACCAATTTTGAAACCGAGTTTGAAACCGCGGGCATCAACCAAACGCGGCATAAGATTTTTTTGACGCTGCGCGCTACCATCAGCCTGATTGTGCCCACCGGCTCGCAGCGGGTGGAGGTGACCAGCAAGGTGCCCATTGTGGAAAGCATCATTGTTGGCGAGGTGCCGCAAAGCTTTGTGGATGTGAACGACAAGGATGAGATGCTTAACCTGATTCCCTGAGAAGGCGCCCGGGAATGCAGCACCATATGCGCCCAAAGGAAAGGGCAACCGTAACAAATGGTGGGAAAAACGCGCGAAGGCCTCGGAATGCTTGACAGGTTCATACTTTTGCAATAAAATAGCATAGAAGAAGCATGGATACGCCTGAAAACCGGAATGAACCGGCAACTGTATGGAAAGAATATCCATGTTCAACGCCTGTATCCAGAATCGCCGTCGGCATGCCGAAGGGAGGAAGGACGGTTAGTTCCGTCCAACATACATGATGAAACGCAAGGTACTGATCCTGAGCCTACTGGCCGCGCTGCTTGTGGCGTTGGCCGGCGTTGCCATGGCTGAAACCGATCCCATCGTGTGCAGCATGGAGCTGAACCCCAACAAGCTGACGGGCCCTGGAACGGTGAATGTAACCATCACCATCTCCAATTCCGGCGATACGGATATGAAGGATCCCGTTGTGCTGTATGACCCCGCCGCACAAATCGTGGCCGATTTTGGCACCAATGGCGCGGCGCTGCTCAAGGCTGGCGAAAGCGTTACGTGGACGGGCACGTATGAGGTGAACCAGCGCATGCTGGAAAACGGCGCGGTGGTTTACTATGTGAAATACACGCTTTATAAGGACAGCGGCGAAGCTGTGGATCAAAGCCAGCCCATCCGCCAGAAGATTGAGCTGCGCACCGCCGAGGCGGATATTGACGTAAAGCGCACCATCAGCCCCACCATTGCGCGCGAGGGCCAGGAAGTGGTTGTGCGCTACGATATTTCCAACACCGGCACCGTGGATTTGACCAATGTAACCATTCAGGAAAACAAGGATATCCACAAGGAAAAGCAGACCATTCCCGTTTTGAAGCCCGGCCAGACCGCTGAAATTCGTTACCCCGTAACGATGGGCAAGAAGGATATTACCAGCGGCGCTAAGATTACCTATGGCGCCGAAACCTTAAAAAAGACGCAGACCTACACCGTTGAAAACCAGAAGATCACCTATGGCGAGCCTAAGCTGGAAGCCAAGCTGACAACCAGCGCCAAGGGCGTTACCGCCAACGGTACCGTAACGCTGACCCTGGAGCTGAAAAACACCGGCAGCGTGGACTATGGCGATATGCGCGTGACCGATCCCACGCTGGGCGATGTGTTTACCAACCAGGAGCTAAAGGCCGGCAAGACGCTAAAATTGGAAAAGGAAATTGCCGTGCCCGCCACGGCGGAATATCAATTCACCGTAACCGCGACCGATGCTACCGGCACGGAAACCTCCGTTGCGACGGATGCGGTTACGGTTACGGCGGTTGCGCCCGAGGATGCGCTGCACCTGACGGTAAGCGCCACGGCGGACCGCACCGAGGTGTTTGAGCAGCCAGGCCATGTGCGCTTTACCGTGGAGGTTTTTAACGACAGCCAGGTGGAAGCCAAAAACGTGCAGGTTGCGCATGGCGATATGCAGATTTATACCTTTGACAGCATCCCTGCCGGTGAAAAGCGCAGCCTGTCGCGCGATACGGCGCTTTCCATGGCGGGAAAGTACCGCTTTACGGTTACCGCGCAGGATCCTTTGGAAACTGCCTCTACCTTCCAAAGCAACGAAATTCAGGTGGCGTTCTCCGTGCCCACGCCCGCGCCTGCCACGCCTACGCCCGCGCCGGACCCCACCCCGGAGCCCACGTTCAGCCCGGCGACGGTGCCGCCCATTACCGATAGCAGCGTTGGCAGGGCGCCCAAGACCATCCAGAATATCCTGCTGCCGGTTTTGATTCTTGCCGGCCTGCTACTGGTGGCTTCCTGCGTGCTGCTGGTCATTGCCACCAAGCGCCGCGCCGACCAGAAAAAGGCCAGCGAGGCGGCTATCGACCAGCTGGAACGTGCGAAACGCCGCGACTATGTAACGCCGGCCGAGGAGGAGGAAGCGCCGCAGCCCGCCGGGGAAGAAGCGCCGGTGATTGACAGCACGGCGCTGGACGAGGACCTAACGGAAGAGGATTTGGAGCTGCCGCATATGAAGTATGCCCGCAACGCGACGCGGCCTGCGGAGCAGGAAGACGGCGACGGCTACTCCGCTATGGGCAGCGGCTATTATGACGAGGACATGACCAGCGAAATGGGCGGCTATGACGATGGGGAGGAGTCCCCTGTGGAGGACTACGACCGTATGGCCTATGGCGATGCCCCGGAAGAGGACGGCTATGCCGGCGACGAGCAGGAACAGGCCTATGACGGCGATGGTTATGCTGAGGGCGATGGCTACGAGGATGACGACGGCTATGCAGGCGGCGATGGTTACGCTGACGGCGATGGATCGACCGGATATGACGAGGCCTATGACAGCTGGCAGGACGAGCCTGACGCCGGAACGGACGGTACGGAGGATGAAGCGGCTCAAAGCGGCGACGACAGCATTTTCCGTAGGCCCACGGACGAAGAAGCGGGAAAGCGCCGTTCGCGCAGAAGCCGCGCCCAGGGCGCGGACGCCTGATAGGTCAAATTTCACAGAACGTTTTGTACGGGAGGCTGCTTTTGCCGCAAAGGTGAAAGCAGCCTCTTTCCTATGGGCAAGCCTTGAAATGGGCTGGAAAATCGGGTATAATATGGGGCGAAAGGATGAGGATATTCATGTTTCAGGGGTTTCCTGAAGAAACGATCCGCTTTTTCCTGGATCTTCGCTTCCACAATGAGGTTCCCTGGTTTCACGCGCACAGGGAGGAATACGAGGCCTATGTACGAAAACCTTTTCAAGGGTTTATTGAGGCTATGACGCCGGCTGTATTGCAGATTGCCGGCGATATTGAAACCAGGCCCAACCGCTGCCTGGCGCGCATCAACCGGGATATCCGTTTTACGCGGGATAAATCCCCGTACCGCGATCATATGTGGCTGCTGTTTCGCCGCTCGGGCGAGGAACGGGAGCATGCGGTGATGTATTGGTTTGAGCTTTCGCCTGAGGTGGTGGAATGGGGCGTGGGGTTTTGGGGCTACAACCGCCCCGCGATGGACGCGCTGCGCAAGCGCATGACTGAAAAACCGGCCGAGGTACGGCGTGTGCTGCGCGCCTGCGGCCTGCCGGATGAAACGCTGAAAATCTACGGCGACCGCTACCAAAAGATGAAGCCTCCCGAGGGGATAGCCGCTGAATTGGCAATGCTGTACCCCTGCAAGGAGATTTACGTCAAGCGGATAGGCACGCCGCTTGCAGCCGCATACCGGCCTGATATTGTGGACTTGGTAACGGAGGACTTTAAGCGCCTATCGCCGCTGTACCACCTGCTGCGCAGGGCGGCGGACGAAGGCATGGCACAGTTGGACGCATAAAGAATAGGAGCGTGAAACCATGGATTACCGCAAGCTGAAAAGCGGCTCGGACGTGCGCGGCGTAGCCGTTGGCGATGGAGCCGTACTTACAGCGGATGTAGCCAAAACGCTGGGCATGGCCTTTGCCCGCTATGTGGCGGGCAAAACGGGCAAGCCAGTGGAAAAAATCAGCATTGCCCTGGGCCGTGACAGCCGCGTATCCGGCCCCATGCTGCTGGACGCAACTGCCGGGGGCATCAGCGCCGCAGGGGCGAAGGCTGTTGATTTTGGCATGTGCACCACACCCGCGATGTACATGTCCATTCTGACGGAGGGCTTCCGCCCCGAAGGCGCGGTTATGATCACGGCCAGCCATCATCCCTGGCAGCTGAACGGGCTGAAATTCTTTACAGAGGAGGGTGGCCTGGGCTTCCATGAATTGGACGAGGTGCTTGCCATAGCCCAGAAGCTTGAAAAAGACGGTGCGCGCCCTGCGGGAGAGATTGTGCATACGCCTTTCCTGCCCACCTATCAGGCGCATTTGAAGCGGCTGATTGTGAACGGCGTGGACCCGGAGGTGCAAAAGCCGCTGCTGGGGCTGCATGTGGTGGTGGACGCGGGCAACGGGGCTGGCGGCTTCTATGCCAATATGCTGGAGGAGCTGGGCGCATGGGTTGAGGGAAGCCAGTTCCTGGAGCCTGACGGCCATTTTCCCAACCATATTCCCAATCCCGAAAACAAGGAAGCCATGGCTTCCATTTCCGCAGCGGTAAAGCGCGTAGGCGCGGATTTGGGCGTGATTTTTGACGCGGACTGCGACCGCGCCGCCATTGTGGATCAAACCGGCAAGGAGATCAACCGTAACCGCCTTATCGCGCTGATCAGCGCCATTTTGCTTGAGGAAATGCCTGGCGCGACCATTGTTACGGACTCCGTAACCTCCTCTGGGCTGGCTGATTTCATCAAGGAATGGGGCGGCGAGCATTACCGCTACAAACGCGGCTACCGCAACGTGATTGACGAGGCGGTGCGCCTGAACGAGGCGGGCATCAACTGCCCGCTCGCCATTGAAACCAGCGGCCATGCCGCCTTGCGCGACAATCATTTTCTGGACGACGGCATGTACCTGGTAACGGTGCTGCTGATTAAAGCCATGCAGCTTAAGCAGCAGGGAGAAACGCTGAGCAAGCTGCTGGACGGCCTGCGCGAGCCTGTGGAGAGCACGGAGATTCGCTTGCCGGTGCTTTGCGAGGATTTTGCCGCCGCGGCCAAGCAGATCATCGAGCGTGTGCTGGATTACGCCAGCAGCCACGCGGATTGGCACGTTGCGCCTGACAACCGCGAGGGCGTACGTATCTCCTTTGATATCGACGGGGAGCTCAACAGCGCGTGGTTCCTGCTGCGGCTGAGCGTGCACGATCCCGTAATGCCCCTGAACGCTGAAAGCGACGTGCCGGGCGGCGTGAAGGCTGTGCTTCAAAAGCTGTACGAGGCTGTTGAGGATGAGCGGGATATTGACTTGACGCCCTTGAAAAACACGCTGTGAAGCGCGTAAAAAGGCCTGGGCGATCCCCAGGCCTACAGACTGTCGATAAACTCCTTGGGAGGTTTGGAGGGCCTGAGCCCTCCAACTCTTGTTCCGAAACCGGCGGCGTGTACGCCGGTTTCGGAAGCCTTGCATAGCAAGGTTTCCTTACGCCGTTCGCCGCCCGGCGAGCGCGGCGAGTAGGCGAACGGCGCAAGCCTCGGCGGAAAAGATCGCCGTAGGCGAGCTTTTTCGCCGGCCTGAAGGCCTGGGCGATTCCCAGGCCTAGAAGCGGGGGTTGACGCGGGCTAGTTCAGGCTTTCGTACATGGCGGCAAGCAGCTCGCCGCTGGAATCGCCGCCATATTCCCAGCACATCATCCCCATGAGGCCCTTTTGGGCCGCATAAGCGCCTTTGGAGCGGATGGAGGCCGCATCGTCATAGGTAATGAAGGTGGCGCCGTCTGTTGCATAAGGCGCTTTGGCTTTTTCGTCAAAGCCGGTGACCGCGCCGGAAAGCTTCTCCCTGATTCGGTTATAGGTAAGCGTGCGGCTGCCGCTATCCGAAGCGGGGGCAAAAACCGGCTGATCACTGCCTGCCTTGAGGGTGAACGCATGGCCGTAAAATGCCGCGCCAATCATAATCTTCTCTTTGGGCAGGCCGGCGGATAGGGCGTTTTGCACCGCCGTGTCCACGCTGAGGGGATAGCCCTCGCTGGCATAGAGCGGGGTATGGTGGCTGGCTACGCCGGATGTATGTAGGTCATAGGTCATCAGGTTGATCTGATCCACAAGCGAGCCGACTGCGCTGGGCTCGATGTTGCGCAGGTGCGATGGGTCGGCCCCCAAAGCGATTCCCAGCATGCGGGGCTTGCCGTCCCCGTCGGACAAGCGGTCAAGGCCTTCGCGCAGGGCCTTCAGCAGCAGGGTGAAGTTGCGGCGGTCATTGGGGCTGGAGGCGATACCCGCCGCTGAGCTGCCCGGGTATTCCCAGTCGATATCCACGCCCAAAAAGCCATGGCGCTCCATAAGCAGCAAGGCGCTATCCACAAAGCGGGTGCGGCCGTCCTCGGTAGCGGCGGCCTGCGAAAAGCCGTCCGCGCCCCAGCCGCCGATGGAAAGCACGGGCAGGATATGCGGATGCTTGGCTACGAAGGCTTTATAGGCTTCAATGCCTTGCCAGTGGGAGCCGCTTACCTCCCCATTGCGGATAAGCGCAAAGGAGAAGTTGAGCTGGTCGAGGTGCTTGGCATCCGAATCCGAAAAGGCAAGGCCGGAACGGTCATACACGTAGGCGGCGGTGCGGCGGCGGCCCGTGCTGGCGGCAGCGCCTTCTCCGGTTTGCGAGGGGACGGGGGATACGCCCGTGCCCAAACCAATCCATATCAGCGAAGCCAGCGCCAGGCTGCGCCACCAAAACCGCTTTGCCATACGGGCTTCGGGTTCTTTCATGATTGATAGCCCCTTTCTGTGTTACAGGAATATGGCGGCAGTATATCATACGGAATCGAGCCTGTGCAACGGTACATCTTGTTATGGTATAGCAGCAAGAATATACAAGGAGGATGCGGGCGTGGGCGAGTATATTATGGATATGCGCAGGCTGGTGGGGCACATCCCCTTGATGCTTTGCGGGGCCTCCGTGATTGTGGAGAATGAACGCGGCGAAATTTTGCTTGAGCAGCGCGCGGATAACGGCGCATGGGGATATGCTGGCGGCGCGGTAGAGCTATACGAGCGCGTGGAGGACGCCGCCGCGCGCGAGCTTTTGGAGGAAACCGGGCTGGCGGCCGATGCGCTGGAGCTGTTCGGCATTTTTTCGGGGCCGGAAATGGCCTACACGTATCCCAATGGGGATGAGGTGAGCGTTGTGGATATTGTGTTCCTATGCCATAAGTGGCATGGAACGCTGAAGCGGCAGGAGAGCGAGGTGCAAAGGCTGGGCTTCTTTTCATTGGACGCGCTGCCTGCCCCGCTGCATCCGGTGAACGCCTATGCTATTGAAAAGCTGCGCGCCCTCCGGCAGGGCAAGTAACGCAGCCCCGCCCATACGCAGGAGAGGACGGTAAACCGCATGAACATCCATCAGCTGCGCTGCGCCGTTACGGTGGCGCGCCTGGGCTCGCAAACGCGCGCGGCAGAGGCCCTGTATATGAGCCAGCCCAATTTGAGCAAGGCGCTTAAGGAGCTGGAGCAAACCTGCGGGTTTCGCATTTTTGCCCGCACGGGCACAGGCATGACCCCTACCCAAAAGGGCGAGGAATTTTTAAACCGGGCGCGGGCCGTGCTGGAGCAGATGGACGCCATAGACGCCATTTATCAGGGGCACAGCAAAACCACGGCCTATTTGAGCCTGGCGGCGCCGCACGCGGGCTACATTTCCTGCGCGCTGGCGGATTGCGCGAACGCGCTGAACGCCAAAGACGGTCTGGAGATGAATATCCAGGAAGCAGGCACGGCGGAGGTGATCCGCAGGGTGCTCAGCCGCGAGGCGGATATCGGTATCGTGCGTTACCCTGTGGCGCAGCAGAACCGGGTTTTGGGCGAGCTGGCGGAGCAGGGGCTGCATTACATTTTGTACTGGACGTTCAGGCATGTGGCGGTGATGTCGCGCAGGCATCCGTTGGCGCGTGAAAAGTGTGTTGACCAAGCGCGCCTTGCGCCCTATATCGAAATTGTGCAGGGCGATATGCCCTCGCCCGTACAGCCGGATTTATCCACAGCGGTGATGGAGCCTAGGCGTATCATCCGTATGGACGGGCGCGGCAGCTGCATGGCGCTGTTGGAGCGCTCGCCCAACACGTACCTATGGTCGTCCCCGGCGCCTAAGGAGCTGTTGGAGCGGCACGGGCTTGTGCAGCTGGAAAGCAGCGATGCGGGCGGGAACTATCAGGACGCGCTGATTTTTATCAAAGGATACGCCATGAGCCGTTGGGAGCAGGCGTTCTATGATCATCTGCGCCAGGTGATCGAGCGTTTATAGGGATGCAGAAAAAGTCCAATTTCCCTGTGTAGGGAGGCTGGACTTTTTTCGCGCTTTGTGCCAAAATAAAACGGTTTTTGAAATTGCGTATTGGGAGGCGCGGTATGGCGACGGATCTTACCAAGGGAAGGCCGGACAGGGTGCTTTGGAAATATTCCCTGCCGTTATTTGGCAGCATTGTGTTCCAGCAGCTGTATAACATTGCCGATAGCGTGGTTGCGGGCAAGTTTGTTGGGGAAAACGCGCTGGCTGCCGTGGGCAACAGCTACGAGGTAACGCTGATTTACCTCTCCTTCGCCTTTGGCTTAAACATCGGCGCGTCGGTGGTAACGGCCAGGCTCTATGGCGCAAAGCGCATGACCCAGATGAAAACGGCGGTGCATACGGCATTTTTGCTTACGGCGGCGGTGTGCGCCGTGCTGATGGCGCTGGGCTTTGCCTTTTCCCCCGCGTTGATCAGGGCCATTCAAACGCCCGAGGAAATTTTTGAGGATACTATGCTGTATCTGAATATCTACACGGGCGGGCTGGTATTTTTATTCCTGTACAATATCGCCACAGGCGTTTTTGCGTCCCTGGGGGATTCCCGAACGCCGTTTGTGTTCCTGGCCGTTTCCTCGCTAAGCAACATCGCTTTGGATGTTGTGTTTGTAACGGTATTGCGCATGGGGGTGGCGGGCGTGGCCTGGGCCACCTTCCTGTGCCAGGGCGTAAGCTGCGTGCTGGCGGTGCTTTCGCTCTTCAAGGCTCTTGGCAGAATTCCGTGCGAGGAAAGGCCGAAATGGTTTTCCATGCCTATTTTGCGCAGCCTGGTCAAAATTGCGCTGCCAAGCACCTTGCAGCAATGCTTCATTTCCGTGGGCAATATTTTGATTCAAAGCATCGTCAACGGCTTTGGCACCAGCGCCATTGCGGGCTATGCCGCAGCGGTCAAGTTTAACAACTTTGCCGTGACCAGCTTTACCACCATGAGCAATGGCATGAGCAACTTTACCGCGCAAAACCTTGGCGCAAGCGAACCCGGGCGCGTGCGCGAGGGCTACCGCGGCTGCCTGAAGATGATGGCGGCGATTGCGGCGCTGTTTGCGGCTACGTATCTATTCGCCGGAGAATATGTGATACGCTTGTTCCTGAATGCCGAAAACACGCGCGCGCTTGAGATCGGCACGCAGTTTTTGCGCGTCGTATCGCCGTTTTATTTTGTGGTGGCGCTCAAGCTGGCTACGGACGGCGTGCTGCGCGGCGCGGGCTGCATGGGCGAGTTCATGACCGATACGTTTGTGGATTTGGCCATGCGCGTGGCGCTTTCCTTCATCCTGGCCGCGCCCTTTGGGCTGACGGGCGTTTGGTGCAGCTGGCCCATCAGCTGGAGCGTGGCGACGGTGATTGCGGCGCTGTTTTACAGGCGCGGCAGATGGGCCTTGCAGGCAGGGGAAGGAAAGTAAAAATAGGCCTGCGAAAAGGCTTGGTATGGAAGCACGAAAAAAATCCGTTCCAAGGCACTGCCTGGAATCGGATTTTTTTCTGCCAACAGGCCGTTCATTCCCACTCTGCGCCCTGAAAGGCGTTTGGAAGGTGGGTGACGCCATCGCCGGCGACGGTGACAACGTCGAAGCGAATCATGTGATGGGCATAGCGCGGGTTTTCCCCCAGAAAGCAGCGCGCTGCGGCGATCATGCGCCGCTGCTTGCGCGGCGTGACGGCGTACTGCCCATCCAGCGTAGTGCCGCGCCCGCGCAGCTTGACCTCCGCAAATACGAGCACATCCCCATCCAGCAGGATGAGGTCTATCTCCCCGCCGGCAGCGCGGTAGCGGCGGTTCAATAGCAGCATGCCCTGCCTTTCAAGGAAATCACAGGCCGCGGCCTCGCCCAAAACGCCCTTCGCGTAGGCGCTCAGGGGCTGTTCAGTCATTTGGGAAGCCTTCATACAGGGGGAAGCGCTTCATCATAGCGGCCACATCCGCCTTCACGGCGGGGCAGGCATCTTCGCCGCCATCCAGCACGCGCTTGATGAACCCGGCGATAAGCGCCATATCCTCCTCCGTCATGCCGCGTGTGGTGACGGCCGGGGTGCCTACGCGCACACCGCTGGTAACCATGGGGCTGCGCTGCTCGCCGGGAATGGTGTTTTTGTTGACCGTGATATTGCACTGGCCCAACAGCGCTTCCATCTCCTTGCCGGTGCGCTGGGTGTTGGTAAGGTCCATCAGAAGGAGATGGTTGTCCGTACCGCCGGATACCATTTGGATATCCAGGCTGCGGAAGGCGTTTTCCAGCGCCTTTGCATTGCGGATGATCTGGTGCTGATAGGCCTTGAAATCGGGCTTGAGCGCCTCCTGGAAGCACACGGCCTTGGCGGCGATCACATGCATGAGCGGGCCGCCCTGCGTGCCGGGGAAGATGGCCTTGTCAATGGCCTTGGCGTACTGCTCCTTGCAAAGAATCAAGCCGCCGCGCGGGCCGCGAAGGGTTTTGTGCGTGGTGGTGGTAACAAAATCCGCATAGGGGACGGGGCTTTCGTGCTCGCCTGCCGCCACCAGGCCGGCGATGTGCGCCATATCCACCATGAGCAGCGCGCCTACCTCGTCCGCGATGCCGCGCAGCGTGGCAAAGGAAATGGCGCGCGGATAGGCGGATGCGCCGGCCACAATCAGCTTGGGCCGGTGCTCCCTGGCAAGGGAGCGCACAGCGTCATAATCGATGCGGCCGGTGGACTCGTCCACCCCATAGGGAACGAAGTGGAAGTACTTTCCGCTGATGTTGACCGGGCTGCCGTGCGTAAGATGGCCGCCGTGAGACAGGTTCATGCCAAGCACCGTATCGCCGGGGTTGAGCATGGCAAAGTAAACGGCGGTATTGGCCTGCGCGCCGCTGTGGGGCTGCACGTTGGCATGCTCCGCGCCAAAGAGCCGCTTGGCGCGATTGCGCGCCAGTTCCTCGGCCACATCCACGTACTGGCAGCCGCCATAATAGCGCTTGCCGGGATAGCCCTCGGCATATTTGTTGGTAAGCGGGGAGCCCATGGCTTCCATTACGGCAGGGGATACGAAGTTTTCGGAGGCGATAAGCTCAATGTGCTCGCGCTGGCGTTGAACCTCATCCTCGATCGCTTGAAAAAGCTCGGGATCCGTTTCCATGAGATGCCGGTAATTCATTGCTACTCCCCCTTAAAAACAAAAAATAATAAGAAAAACCGAATGCACTCAGGCTGAGCAACCCCGCAGCACATCCCAAACTGCGCTTACTGCTGCTTCCTTCCGGACCTGACAGGGTTCACGCGTTGAAATCGCACAGGACTCAACCGTCATTGTACACTCGGCCTTCCTATTTTACATGACGGATGGCAAAAAGGCAAGCCTTTCGCACGGTTTTTTTAGAGCACATAGAGCAGAATGCACAGCGCATGCAGCACGCTGCCCGCCAACACAAACAGGTGGAACAGCGAATGCATATAGCGATGGTTTCGGCCAAGCCCGTACAGCACGGCCCCAATCGTGTACACCACGCCGCCGCTTACCAGCAAAACCAGGGCCGGAATGGGCAAAACCATCACGAGCGGGCGGATGGCCAGAATGATGCACCAACCCATGCCGATGTAGCAGATCATGGAGAACACGGCGAACTGCTTGAGATCGATCGCCGTAAGAACGATCGCCAGCGAGGCCAGCCCCCAAACGACGCCGAACAGAATCCACGCCCAGAGGGGATAGGCGGGCCTGAGCGCGCAAAGCAGCAGCGGCGTGTAGGTACCGGCGATAAACAGATAGATGGTGCAATGGTCGATAACTTGCAGCACTTTTTTGCCCATGCCGGGGCGCAGGCCGTGATAAACGCTGGAAATGGTGTAGAGCTGAATAAAGGATAATCCATAGATAATGCTGCTGAATATGGCCCACGGGTTTTGCCGGATAGCCGAAAGGATCACGCTTACCGCCAGGACAATCACGCCTAAACCGCCGCCAACGATGTGGGAAACCATGTTAAAGATTTCTTCGCCGCGCGTATAATCGGGAAGCAGGCGCTCACGCAGTTTGGTTCGTCCCATTCCAATCACTCCTCCATGCTTGGTGCTAAAAGCAGCATACTCATCTTAGCGAATCAGGATACATAAGTCAAATCCGTGGCCGCGCCGCCTGGGGGAGGGAACGCGTCCAAAAACCCTTCAAATTCTTGACAATCCCGTTGCGGCACGTGTATAATGCAACCGTCTGTGACCTTTTTTTCACAGAGCAAGCGACGAGGTGAAACACAATGCAGTACAAGGTACTCAAAGGCATGAAGGATGTGCTGCCTGCCGAAAGCGCGCGTTGGCGCGCCTTGGAAAGGGAAATGCGCAAGGCGGCGCTTCTTAACGGCTTTAAGGAAATCCGTACTCCGGTGGTGGAGCATACGGAGCTGTTTGCCCGCTCTGCCGGGGAAAGCAGCGACGTGGTGCGCAAGGAGATGTACACCTTTTTGGACAAGGGGGAGCGCAGCGTTACCCTGAAGCCGGAAAGCACGGCCGGCACGGTGCGCGCCTTCCTGGAAAGCGGGCTGTACGCGCAGGCGCTGCCCGCCAAGATGTATTACCTCAACGCGCCGCATTTCCGCTATGAAGCGCCGCAGTCCGGCAGGCTGAGGGAGCACCATCAGTTTGGCATGGAGTGCTTTGGCGCGGCCCAGCCCTCCGCCGATGCGGAGCTGATTGTGCTGGTGGTGAACCTGCTTTCCAGCTTTGGGCTAAAGAACCTTTCGGTGCGCATCAATTCCATTGGCTGCCCGAACTGCCGCCCGGCGTACCAGCAGATGTTCCGTGAATACCTGGCCGGAAAGCGCGACCTGCTGTGCAAAACCTGCCAGGAGCGCGCGGAAATAAACCCCATGCGCACGCTGGACTGCAAGGAGGAGCGCTGCAAGGAGGTCCTTGCGGACGCGCCCATGATGCTGGATTGCCTGTGCGACGGCTGCCGCGAGCATTTTGAGCTGCTCAAGCGGTATCTGGAGGCGGCGGGAATCCGCTATGCGGTGGATAAGCGCATTGTGCGCGGGCTGGACTACTACACCAAGACGGTGTTTGAGGTGGTTACGGGCACGCCCAACGGCGAGCTGACCGTGTGCGGCGGCGGGCGTTACGACGGCCTGGTGGAGGAGCTGGGCGGCCCGTCCATTCCGGCGGTGGGCTTTGGCATGGGCATCGAGCGCGTGCTGATGCTTTTGGACGCGCTTGAAAAGGACGAGGGCAAGCTTGCGGTTGAGGATGAAACCCCGCAGGTGTTTGTGGCCTGCCTGGGCAGCCAGCTGGCTATTCCGGCGTTTACGCTTACGCAGGGCTTCCGTGCAGCGGGCCTGCGCGCGGATATGGATCATCAGGGCCGCAGCCTGAAGGCCCAGTTTAAGTATGCCGATAAACTGGGGGCCAAATACATGGCCATCCTTGGCGGCGACGAGCTTGCCAAGGGGGTTGTAAAGCTGCGCGATATGAACACCAAGGAAGAATGGGAGGCGCCGCTTGAAAGCGCGCCTGAAGCGCTAAAGGCGCGGCTGTAAGCTACAATCGGGACGGCGGCGCACAACCGTATCGGTTCCCATAAGGAGGAAGGTTCCATGAACAATCGTACCCATATGTGCGGCGAGGTAACCGCCGAGGCCGCGGGACAATCCGTTGTTTTGAAAGGCTGGGTTCAGCGCGCGCGCAACCTGGGCGGCCTGGTGTTTGTTTGGCTGCGAGACCGCACCGGCATTGTGCAGGTGGTTTTTGACGGGGCGGAGGTTTCGCCGGAGCTGCTGGCGCTGGCCGAATCGCTGCACAGCGAATATGTGCTGGAGGTTCACGGGAAGGTGCGCATGCGCGCCGCGGACGCCGTGAACCCCAAGCTCAAGACCGGCGAGGTGGAGGTAACGGCGGAAAAGGCCGTAATCCTCAACGCCAGCAAAACGCCGCCCATCTATATTGAGGACGATACCAAGGAGCAGGAAACCCTGCGCCTGAAATA
This sequence comes from uncultured Eubacteriales bacterium, assembly GCA_900550955.1. Classification (GTDB taxonomy): domain Bacteria; phylum Bacillota; class Clostridia; order Christensenellales; family Aristaeellaceae; genus Limiplasma. The sequence continues at coordinate 72,794 of URUF01000004.1, forward strand.
CCGCTATTTGGACCTGCGCAGGCCCAGCATGCAGAATATGCTTCTGTTCAGGCATAAAGTGATCAAGCTTTTGCGCGACTACATGGACGAGCAGGGCTTTATTGAGGTGGAAACGCCTATTTTGAGCAAATCCACGCCCGAGGGCGCGCGCGACTATCTGGTGCCCGCCCGCGTGAAGCCCGGGACCTTCTACGCCCTGCCGCAGAGCCCGCAGATTTACAAGCAGCTGTTGATGCTGGCCGGGCTGGACAAGTATTACCAAGTGGCCCGCTGCTTCCGCGATGAGGATGGCCGCGCCGACCGCCAGCCGGAATTTACCCAGTTCGATATGGAGATGAGCTTCATCGACCCGGAGGACATCCAGGGCGTGGTGGAGGGCGCATATGCGCATGTATTCAAAACGCTGATGCACATTGACCTTGAGCTGCCGCTAAAGCGCATCACCTGGCGCGACGCCATGGCCCGCTACGGCAGCGACAAGCCCGATACCCGCTTTGACATGGAAATTCAGGACGTGGGCGAAACCGTGCGCGGGTGCGGCTTTAAGGTGTTTGAGGAAGCGCTGGAGGCCGGCAATACCGTGTGCGCGATCTGCGCCAAGGGCGCGAGCCATTTTAGCCGCAAGGAGCTGGATGCGCTTGGCGAGTTTGTGAAAACCTATCATGTGAAGGGCCTGGCTTGGGCGGTGCTGGCCGAGGATGGCAGCATGCGCTCCAGCTTTGCCAAAGCCATGCAGGGCGACAGCATGCAGCGCCTGTTGGAGCGCGTGGGCGCAAAGCCCGGCGACGCGGTGTTTGTTATCGCGGATAAGAAGTACGTGGCGCTGACCGCCATGGGCCAGCTGCGCCTGCGCCTGGGCAAGCAGCTTGGCTTGATTGACGAAAGCCGCTACGACCTCCTGTGGGTGACGGAGTTCCCGCTACTTGAGTGGAGCGACGAGGAAAACCGCTTCCTTGCGATGCACCACCCCTTCACCAACGTGATGGAGGAGGATATTCCCCTGATGGACACCGATCCCGGGGCCGTGCGCGCCAAGGCCTACGACCTGGTGATGAACGGCGTGGAAATGGGCAGCGGCTCCATCCGCATTCATCAGAGCGACGTGCAGGAGAAGATGTTCCGCCTTCTGGGCTTTACCAAAGAGCAGGCCTGGGAGCAGTTTGGCTTCCTGCTGGGCGCGTTCCAATATGGCACGCCTCCGCATGGCGGCTTCGCCTTCGGCATCGACCGCATGGTGATGATCTTGAGCGGCGCGGACAGCCTGCGCGACGTGCTGGCGTTCCCCAAAATTCAAAACGGCACCTGCCTGATGATGGAAACCCCGTCCGCCGTGAAGGATAAGCAGCTTGAGGAGCTCAAAATCCGCTGCGTGGAGGAATAAAGGCGATTGTCAATCCGTGCAATATCTGCTATACTAGAGGGCGAAGCAGGCGACGCGGGCCCTTTGGCCCCAACCATAGGAGGTGTAGAATATGGCCAGCAAGAAGGACAATTTGCCTTTGACCCTGGAACAGGAGGATGCGTCCACTGGCACCATTACATATGCGAATGAGGTAATTGCCATTATCGCCGGCGTAGCGGCCAACGAGGTGGAGGGCGTTGCGGGCATGTGCTCAGGCGGCGGCATTACCGAAGTGTTTGGGCGCAACAAGAACATTACCAAGGGCGTAAAGGTGGAGCTGGGCACGGAAGAGGCCGCGGTGGATATCTACCTTACCATTGAGTACGGCACGCCCATCCAGACGGCCGCTTCCAACGTGCAGGAAAACGTGCGCAAGGCCATTGAGTCCATGACCGGGCTGCATGTGGTGCGTGTGGACGTGCATGTGCAGGGCGTGAGCTTTGAAAAGGAGCAAAAGGAAACGCTTGAGGGGCTGGAAGCCTTCAAGGGCATCGAGAGCGCTTCCAAACCCGCGGAGCAGGAAGCCCAGAAGCCGGCCCAGCCTGTGCATGTGGAATTTGAAGGCGAGCCTACCCCCGCCGAAGCCCATGAGCCCATCGTGGAGGAAATGCCGGACGAGCCGGATGTACAGCCTGCCGAAGAAGAATAATGATTGTTTCGATACCTGCTTTCTGTTCCCTGATATGGCGAGCCGGAGCAGGCATCGTTTTTCCTTTTCACGTTGCTGCAAGGGAGGGTATGCGCATGAGAATCAAATTCTGGGACCGGCTTTTGGCCGCGTTATCCGGGCTGCTGATCGTGTTGGCAGCCGTTGGGCTATTTGTGTTTGGCATTGGCGTGCTGCCTGTCAAGCTTGACCTGTCCGTGCTGGAGGGGCCGTTCGCGCTGTGGCAACGCGTTGTGATGGTGGCGGTATCGCTTATGCTGCTTGCGCTGGGGCTGCACGGCATTTTGCTTTTGTTCCACCGCAGGCGCGAGAAGGGCTTCATCATCCAGCAGACGGAGCTGGGGGATATGAGCATTTCCATGAACGCCATGGAGAGCATGGTGAAAAAGTGCGTGGACGCGCATTCGGAGCTGATTGTGAACAGCACCCGCATCCATCACAGCCGCGACGGCATTGTTGTGGAAATCAAAATTACGCTGCAAAGCGGCGTGAACATTCCCCTGACTGTAAACGCCCTTCAAAAGCAGATCAAGCAATACATCACCTCTTGCAGCGGCGTGGATGTGCACCAGGTGCGTGTGATGGTGGAAACCGATACCGCGAAGCTGGCGGCCCCGCAGCCCGTCCCGGTGGCATATGCCAAGCAGGATGAGCCCGAAAAGCCGCTTGAAGCGGAAGGGGCAAAGCCCGTGGAAAGCGCGGCGGAGCGTATTTTCCATCACACGGAGGAGCCGGAAAGCTGCGCCGCGCCCGCAGAGGTGGAAATGCCGCTGGCGGAAACGGCTGAACCGGCGGGAGAACCCGCGCAGGATGAAGCGGCGGATATGGAAGCCGGGGATACCCTTGCGGCGCAAGCCGTTACAGAGAACGAGGCGGGCATGGAAACGCCTGAATGCGAGGAGGAGAAGGAATAATGGACGGCAAAAAGCTCCCTCCCATCGGTACGCCCCTTTGCGGGGTGATTTTTGGCGTCGTTGGCGCGCTGATTGCGCTGATGCTGCTGTTTATAGGATTCTGGCGCACCCTGTTTGTGGCGGTTTTGTTTGCGGCAGGGTATTTCCTGGGCGCCTCCCCCAACAAGCCCGAAACGGTAAAGAAGTGGATTAATCGCCTTTTCCCCCCAAAGAACGAATGAGCATTTGTCATATACAAACAGAAACGGAGTGTTGTTTACAATGGCGCGTTCAATAGCCCGGCAGGCTGCCATGCAGCTTTTGTACGAACGCCTGTCAGGCGGCGAGGCCGACGATGAATCCCTTGATTTGGTGTATGAGCAGCTTTCCATGGCCCAGCCCGAAGGGAGCGGGGAGCTGCATCCCAGCAAGGACGAGCGCCTTTACATAAGCGATGTGCTCTCAGGCGTTGCGGCTTATGAAAGCGAGCTGGATGAAAGCATTGAAAAGCACAGCACAGGCTCCTGGGCTATGAGCCGCGTGCCGCATGTGGATTTGAGCATTCTGCGCTTGGCGGCCTACGAAATGTATCACCGGGACGACGTGCCGGATAACGTGGCCATCAGCGAGGCGATGGAGCTGGCAAACCGTTACAGCGAGCCAAAGAGCAGCCGCTATATCAACGGCGTTTTGGGCGCTATGGAGCGCGACAAGCGGGAAACGGACGCCTGAGGCTTGTTGGAGGGCCGCCGATATGCAGGTTACGTTAGGGTTTGATACGAGCTGCTATACAACGTCCGCCGCAGCGGTAAACGGGCAGGGCGAGGTGGTTGCCGCCTCGCGTATGCTGTTGCCCGTTGCGAAAGGACAGCGCGGCCTTCGCCAAAGCGAGGCCGTTTTTGCGCATGTACGGCAAATGCCGCTGGTGATGGCGGAGCTGCAAAAGCAGCTTTCTCCAATGGAGGCGCAGGTTGTGGCGGTGTGCGCCTCCTCTAAGCCAAGGGACGGCGCGGATAGCTATATGCCTGTGTTTACTGTGGGATTGGGGCATGCCAGCGTTCTTTCCAGCGCGCTGAACGTGCCGTTGTATGAAACCTCGCATCAGCGCGGGCATATCGCCGCAGGGCTGGTTGGCAACGAGGAACCGGCCGGGCGGTTTGTGGCGCTCCACTTGAGCGGCGGAACCACCGAGCTATTGGAATGCTGTGAAGAAGGGCTCAAGCCGCTAGGCGGCTGTGCCGATCTGCACGCCGGGCAGCTGGTGGACCGCGTGGGGGTGGCGCTCAATCTGCCCTTTCCCGCCGGCCCTGCGTTGGAAAGGCTGGCCGCGGAGTGGGAGAGCCCTACGGAGGGCATTTTCCCTGTAAGCATTGACAAAGACGGGCTTACCTGCCACTTTTCGGGTATTGAAACCCGGGCGCAGCAACTTATCCAGTCGGGAGAATATCCTGCGGAACGCATTGCCGCGGAGGTTTACGATGTGCTAGCGCGCACGGTTGCCAGGCTGCTGGATGCGGCGGGCCGTCGCTGCGGCGCTGGGCAGGCGCTGGTGGTAGGCGGCGTGGCTTCCTCGCTTAGGCTGCGAAGGCTGCTTGATGAGCGCCTGGCCAAGCTGCGTTCGCCCGTGCGGGCCATGTTTGGGCAGCCCTGTTATAGCGGGGATAACGCCGCCGGCGTGGCCTGGATTGGAATGAAGAACTACCGCAACCGCTAGGAGGCGATGAAGAATGGCCGCAAAGCTGCTGGACGGCAAACTGATGGCCGCGGAGCTTGAGGGAGAACTGAAAAAACGCGTGGATGCGCTTATACAGACGGGCTGCACCCCGGGCCTTACGGTGATTCTGGTGGGCGACGATCCCGCAAGCCAGACCTATGTGGGCAACAAGGAGAAGGCTTGCGCCAGGCTTGGCATACGCTCCCATACGCTGCGCATGCCGGCGGATACCACGCAGGAGGCCCTGGAAGCCGCCATTCGCCAGGCCAACGCGGATGAAGCCGTGCATGGCATCCTGGTGCAGCTGCCCTTGCCCGCGCATCTGGACAGCGAACGTGCGCTTGCGCTGATCCTGCCGGAAAAGGATGTGGATGGCTTCCATGATATCAACATGGGCAGGCTTGTGCGAGGCAAGGAATGCGTAACGGCCTGCACGCCCAAGGGCGCCATGCACATGCTCAAGCGCGCGGGTATTGCCATTGCGGGCAAGGAGGCCGTTGTGGTGGGGCGCAGCAATATTGTGGGCAAGCCCATGGCGCTGCTGTTGCTTCAGGAAAACGCCACGGTTACGGTGTGCCATAGCCGCACGGCGGATTTGGCCGCGCACACGCGCCGAGCGGATATTCTGGTGGCGGCCGTTGGCAAGCCCCGCTTTGTTACGGAGGATATGGTGAAGGAGGGCGCGGTTGTGGTGGACGTGGGCATCAACCGCGTGGATGGCAAATTGTGCGGCGATGTGGATTTTGAAAGCGTATCTAAAAAGGCGTCCTATATCACGCCTGTGCCAGGCGGCGTTGGCAAAATGACCATTGCCATGCTCATGGACAGCACCGTCGCCGCTGCGGAGAGGGCGGCCGCGCTGTGAGGGAGCTTACGCTGACCGTGGGCCAGCTGAACGAATATGTGCGGCGCACCCTGGGCTCCGACCCTATGCTGCGCAACGTATGCCTTACGGGCGAATTAAGCAATTTGAAACGCCACGTATCCGGACACTGGTATTTTACCCTCAAGGATGAGGAAGCCGCCATCAATTGCGCCATGTTCCGGCAATCGGCCATGGGCGTGCGCTTTCGCCCCGAAAACGGGCAGCGTGTGAGGCTGTTTGGCAGCGTGGGGCTTTATGTAAAAACCGGCTCTTATCAGTTCTATGCGGATATGATGGAACCGGACGGCGTGGGGGATTTATACCTGCGGTTTGAGGCGCTCAAGCGCAAGCTGGCAAACGAGGGGCTTTTTGACGCGTCGCTGAAAAAGCCGCTGCCGCTTTTGCCCAGGGGCGTGGGCATCGTGACCAGCAAAACGGGAGCGGTGGTGCACGATATCGCCCGGGTGACGCAAAGGCGCTATCCCGGCATGCCGCTGTACCTGTGCCCGGTAAAGGTGCAGGGCGAGGGCGCGGCGCAGGAGATCGCCGCCGGCATCCGGCTGATGGACAAGCTTGCGCAGGCCGAGGTGATCATCGTGGGGCGCGGCGGCGGAAGCATGGAGGATTTGTGGGCGTTTAACGAGGAATGCGTGGCCCGCGCCATTGCCCGCTGCCAAACCCCGGTTGTAAGCGCCGTGGGCCACGAAACGGACTTTACCATTGCGGACTTTGCGGCCGATTTGCGCGCGCCTACGCCATCCGCCGCGGCTGAACTGGCCGTGCCTGTGCGGGAGGAGCTGCTTTCGACCGTGAGCCTGCTTGCGCAACGCGTGGAGCGCGGCTATGCGCGCGAGATCGAGCAAAAGCGCTTCGCTTTAGCGCAGCTGCGCCAGCGGGTGCTTGCCGCCTCGCCGGAGAGAGCGGGCGAGCGCATGGCAGCGCGGCTGGCGGCGTTGCAAGCGCGCCTGGAAACGGCCATGACGCAGGCGCTGCTTAAAAAGCGGCACGCGGTGGAACGGGCCGCGCTGCGCATTCGCACGGCGGGGCCGCTAGAAACGCTCAAGCGCGGATATGCCATTGTGCGCAAGAACGGCGCGCCCGTGAAAGGCGTAAAAGAGCTGCGCGCACAGGACGCGGTACACATCATGCTTGCCGATGGCGGCGCCGCTGCGGTGATAACGACGGTTCAGGAAGGATGAAGCTATATGGCTGGCAAGGCCGCTAAAAAAGCGCCGGCGTTTGAGGAAGGGCTGGCCCGCTTGGAGGCAATCGCCGAGCAGATGGAGGGCGGGAGCCTGCCTATGGAAGAGCTGTTAAAGCTTTACGAGGAGGGGATGGGCCTTTCGGAGGCGCTTGCCCATAAGCTTGACGAGGCGCAAAGCAGGATGCGGGAGGTACAGGCAAACGCCAAGGGCGAGCCTGTGGTTGTGGAAACGGACGTTGTAAGGCAGGAAAGCCTGCTGGACGGACTGGAACCGTAAAAAGGAGGGCCAGGAATGCAAGACTATCGCAAGGCGGTGGACGAGGCCTTGGCGCGTTTTCCCATGCTCGCGCAGCAAGGGGAGGAACCCGTTACCGAGCCAGACAGCGCCGAACCGGCAGAGGGGCTGCCGCCCCAGCCGCTGCGCAGCGCTATGCGTTACAGCCTGCTTTTGCCGGGAAAGCGCTTGAGGCCGGTGCTGCTGCTGGCGGCGTACCACCTTTTGCGCGAGGATTGGGAGCGCGCCCTGCCTTTTGCATGCGCGCTGGAAATGATACATACGTATTCGCTAATCCACGATGATTTGCCCGCGATGGACAACGACGCGCTCAGGCGGGGCAAACCCACCAACCACCGCGTGTTTGGCGAAAATATGGCCATCCTCGCGGGCGACGGGCTGCTCAATATGGCTTATGAAACCATGCTTAGCGCTCCGCTTGCGCTTGAATGCCCGGACAGGGCGCTTAGGGCTGCCGGGGAGATCGCGCGCCGGGCGGGCGTGTGCGGCATGATTGCCGGGCAAACCATGGATGTGAAGCTGGAGGGGCATGCGCCTACAAAAGAAAGCGTCGCCTATATCCATCGCCATAAGACGGGCGATTTGCTCACCGCCCCCTTAACGGCTGGACTGATGCTGGCGGGCGCTACGGAGGAACAGCTAAGCGCAGGCCGCGCCTATGGCGAAGGCGTCGGGCTGGCCTTTCAGATCATTGACGATTTGCTTGATGTGGAGGGCGACGCGGCGCAGATGGGCAAGGCAACCGGCATGGACGCGCAGCGCGGCAAGATGACCTGGCCTGCTGTGCATGGCGTGCAAAAATCGCGCGAGGATGCAAAGGCCGCCATAGCGCACGCGCAGGCTGCGATAGAGATTTTCGGCGAGAGGGGCGCTTTTTTACGCAGGCTTGCCGCCCAAACCCTTGTGCGCACCGCCTGATTGCTGTATCATAACGGAGCCGGGATACGGAAAGAGGAGAGGAAACGCATTGCATCCAATTTGGGAGGTTTTTTCTAACCACGTGTTGATCGCGGCTTTGATTGGCTGGTTTGTCGCACAGGGGTTAAAGATACCGATTTACTATCTGGTGGAGCATAAATGGGATATTCACCGCTTCCATGGCTCGGGCGGGATGCCCAGTTCCCATACGGCCATGGTGGTTTCCGCTTCCATTATGCTGGGCTCCCTATACGGGTATGATTCCGCCGCCTTTGCGGTGACGGCGGTGTTCGCCTGTATTGTTATGTACGACGCTACCGGCGTTCGCCGGGAAACCGGCAAGCAGGCCATGGTTATCAACCGCATTCTTCAGGATGTGCTCATCAACGGCAAGCCCATTTCGGATGAGGAGCTAAAGGAGCTGGTGGGGCATAAGCCCATCGAGGTTGCGGGCGGCGCTTTGGTAGGGCTTTTGGTTTCCGGGATTTATCTGCTATTTTTGGCCAGGTATATGGCCTAAGGAGGGTTTCAAATGGACCATTTTATGGAAGAAGTTGTGGCGCGGCATAACCGGGGCATGCAAAACACGCTGTTTGTGCTGGCCAATATCATCATGGTGCTTGCGGCCATTCTGGGAATGATGTCCTTGCAAATGCTGTTTTATCAGTTCTCGATCATGGGGCTGATTGAAACGCTGCTCATGCTTGGTATCGCGGTGCTTTTGTTTTTGCGCCGCGACCGGCTGCGCACCGAATATGAGTACACCTTCACCAATGGCGATTTGGATTTTGCGCAGGTGTTCAACAACCAAAAGCGCAAGAGCCTGGGCACCATGCGCGTCAAAAACGTGGAAGCCTTCGGCCCTGTGGATTCCAACGGCTTCCGCAAGCTGATCAACATGCCGGGGCTGAAGCGGCGCAACTGGTTTTTGAACCGCGACGCGAAGCTATACTATTTTTATTATCAAAAGGAGAGCGAAAAGAACATCGTCGTTCTGGAGCCCTCTGACGAGCTTGTGGATATGATTCGCAAATATCTTCCGCATGGGGCGTATCAGGCGTGAGCAGGCAGATTTATCTGGATAACAGCGCCACCACCCGCCCCTGCGCGCAGGCCGTGGAAGCGATGAACCGCAGCATGCAGGAGATATACTTCAATCCCTCCGCGCTATATGGGCCGGCCATGCATGCCGAGCAGGAGCTGGCGGGGGCGAGGCAGGCAATCGCCAAAACGCTGGATGCCAGCGAAAAGAACGTGATTTTCACCTCCGGCGGCACGGAGAGCGATAACCTTGCCATATGGGGCTGCCTACAGGGACAGCGCGGCCCCGGCGAGGTGCTTTACACCGCCGCAGAGCATGCGGCGGTGCAAAATGCCTGCCTAGAGGCGGAAGGCCGCTTTGGCGTGACGGCGCGGGCTATTCCCCTTACGGCGGAGGGCTCTGTGGAGCTGGATGCGCTTGGGAGTATGCTGGGGCCGGATACGCGGCTGATTTGCGTGATGCAGGTATGCAATGAAACCGGCGTAATCATGCCGCTGGACGCGGTTTGCCGCCTGCGCGACACGCTTGCGCCCAAGGCGGCCATTCATGTGGACGGCGTGCAGGGATATTTGCGGACGCCTTTTTCCTTTAAAGCATACAACGTGCAATCCTACGCGCTCAGCGCGCATAAAATTCACGGCCCCAAGGGCGTGGGCGCGCTTGTTTTGCGCGACGGCTACCGCATTAAGCCGCAAATTGCGGGCGGCGGGCAGCAAAACGGCCTGCGCAGCGGCACGGAAAACACCTGCGGCATTGCGGGCCTGCGCGCTGCCGTGGAGAGCTATCCGGCGGACGGCCTGGCCCGCATGAAGGCCATGAAGGCGCTGCTTGTGGAGCTGCTTGAAAGGGAATTGCCGGAAACAACGGTTTTGGGCCTGCCCGTTAACGACCCCATGAGCGCGGGGCATATTCTTAACGTGGCGTTTCCGCCGGTGCGGGCCGAAACGCTGCTGCACGCGCTGGAGGGCGACGGAATTTATGTGGGCACGGGTTCGGCATGCTCGTCCAAAAAGGGAAAGCGCTCCGTGGTGCTTACGGCCATGCGTTGCGCGCCCGCAGCCATGGACGGCGCGATACGCATCAGCCTTTGTCCGGAGAATACCGAGGATGAAATGCGTTACGCGGCGCAGAAAATCATTGAAAAGGTACGTTTGCTGCGCAGGTTTACGCGGCGATAGGCCTGGGAGGAAAGCATATGCGTGAGGTTTTGCAGGTTCGCTTTGGCGAGATCTTTTTGAAAGGGCTCAACCGCCCCACTTTTTTGCGAATGCTGGTAGGGCGTGTGCGCGAAGCGGTGAAGGATGTGAACGGCCATGTATGGCTGAACGACAGCCGCCTGTACGTGAGCGGCGCAACCGATATGGACGAGGCCATTCGCCGCGTAACCAAGGTATTTGGCGTGCACAGCGTGTGCCGAGCCATCGAAATGGAAAAGGACGATTTTGAAGCCCTCTGCGCGCAGGCGGCGGAGCTTATGAAGGGACACAAGGGCAGCTTCAAGGTGAGCGCGCGCCGCAGCGATAAGCGCTATCCTATGGATTCGCCCACAATCAACAGGGAGATGGGCGCGTATCTGCTGGAGCATCTGCCGGATTTGCGCGTGGATGTGAAAAACCCGGATGTGGTGCTGTCCGTGGAAATCCGGGATATGGCGTATCTCTACACGCATCCCATCCCGGCTGTGGGCGGCATGCCGGTGGGCTCCAACGGCAGGGCCACGCTGCTGCTTTCCGGCGGCATCGATAGCCCCGTAGCGGGCTGGATGATCGCCAAGCGCGGCGTGAGCGTGAACGCGGTACATTTTTACTCCTTCCCGTACACCAGCGAGCGCGCGAAGGAAAAGGTGCTTGATTTGGCCCGCATTTTGAGCGAAAGCCTCTGCGGCATCCGCGTGCATGTGGTGCCCTTTACCGATATCCAGATGCAGATCCACGAAAAGTGCCACGAGGATTATACCACCATCATCATGAGGCGGTATATGATGTGCATTGCAAACGCCATAGCCAAAAAGGAGCGTTCGCAGGCGATCATCACCGGCGAAAGCATCGGCCAGGTAGCCAGCCAAACCATGCATGCCCTAAGCTGCACGGACGCTGTGGCGGATATGCCGGTGTTCCGGCCGCTGATTGGTTTTGATAAGTCCGAGATTATTGAGATTGCAGAAAAGATCGGTACCTACGAAACCTCCTCGCTGCCGTATGAGGATTGCTGCACGGTGTTTACGCCGCGCCACCCTGCCACCAAGCCTAAGCTGGAGATCATCCTGGATGGCGAAAGCAAGCTGGACGGCGAGACGCTGATCGCCGCCGCGCTTGAGGGCACCGAGGTATTCGAGCTGTAAGCTATGGCGCCAGATGCAGCCAGGCTGCTAGCGCCGCGCCCGGCAGCCCCAGATAGCCCGCAAGAAACGCCGCGACAGGGCCCTGGGGCAGAGCAAGCCCCAATGGCGTAAGCACAAGCCGGCACAGGTAGCATAGGATGACGCCCGCGAAAACGCGTTCAATAACGCGCATAGCGCCCCTGCGGGGTGTGGAATGCATGCAAAACAGATAGACGGCCGCCAGCAGGCCTGCAAAGCAGGCGACGATGATTGCTTTGTTATCCATAAGTATGGCCTCCTTGCAGATAGCGTATGCGCCGCGAAAGGGAAATAGACGGCTTTCCAAAATTGTGAAACCTTTATCAAAAGCCCTTGCCATGCTTTGCGGTTTGATGTATAATTATCTGTGGGATAAATTTGGTCATGCGGGACGCAAAACGGCCCAATGGGAAGGGTGGCAATGCAGGACGATTACTTTACCCTGATGCAGCGGCTTGCTCCGGACTTGGCGCAGGAGATAGAGCGCAGGGCGCTGGTGCTGGAGCGTATAGGCGCGCTGCAACCCGTCGGCAGGCGGCAGCTTGCCGCCCGGCTAAACCTTCCCGAGCGCGAAATCCGCACGGTTGCCACGCTTCTAAAGGAGCATGGCCTGGTGGCCCTGGATGCGGCCGGCATGAGCTTGACCCCCGCCGCAAGCGAGATATTACCCATGGCCCGGCTGTTCAGCCGCGACCTGCGCGGCCTGACCAAGCTGGAAATGGCGCTGGGAAGGCTGTTTGATGTAACCAAGGTGTGCGTGGTGGCGGGCGACGCCGATACGGACGATCATGTGCTGCACGAGGTGGGCAGAAACGCAGCCATACGGCTGCGCGGCTTTTTGCAAAGCGGTTCCACGCTGGCGGTTACGGGCGGAAGCACCATTCATGAGGTTGCGTTCGCGGTGCCCCAGGGCACGCCTATGAACGTGATGGTGGTGCCCGCGCGCGGCGGCATTGGGCGTTCCCTGGAAACGCAGGCCAACACCGTCGCCTGCGAAATTGCCAGGCGGCTGGGCGGGCATCACCGCATGATGCACCTGCCGGACCATCTGGACGAGCAGGCGCTTCTGGAAATGCGCAAGCTAAAGGAGATCGACGAAACGCTCGCGCTTCTGGAGCGGGCGGACGTGGTGCTGCATGGCATAGGACGGGCGGACGATATGGCGCAGAAGCGCCAGCTTCCGGCAGCTGTGGAGGCTGAGGTGCTTAGAAAGGGCGCCGTGGCGGAGGCATACGGCTGCTACTTTGACCGCAGGGGCAGGCTGGTATACTCGGCTTCCACCGTCGCGCATGATTTAGGCGCGTTGAAGCCCGAATGCGCGCTGATTGCAGTGGCGGCGGGCGCGAAAAAGGCCGACGCGATTGCCTCCGTGATGAAAAACCGCAAGCATGCCATGCTTGTGACCGACGAGGGCGCGGCCAAGGCCATTTTGGCGCAGAGCGCCGCCGAAGCCCCATAACACCGTTTGCTGCCCAACAGGGGTTTGCAATAAAAGAAACCGAACAACGCTAAGGAGTGTGTAGCATGGCTAAAAAGACGATTGACGACATTCAGGTGTCCGGTAAGAAAGTCCTTGTCCGCTGCGATTTTAACGTACCTATGAAGGACGGCAAAATCACCAACGATAAGCGCATTGTGGCGGCTCTGCCCACCATCAAAAAGCTGATTGCCGACGGCGGCAGGGTCATTCTTTGCAGCCATCTGGGCAAGCCGAAGAACGGCCCGGAGGAAAAGTTCTCCCTCGCGCCCGTGGCTGCGCGCCTGAGCGAGTACCTGGGCAAGCCCGTTGTGTTTGCCAATGACGATACCGTGGTTGGCGAGAATGCCAAGGCCGCCGTTGCCGCCATGAAGGACGGCGACGTGGTGCTTTTGCAGAACACCCGCTTCCGCAAGGAAGAAACCAAGAACATTGAGGACTTCTCCAAGGAGCTGGCCTCTTTGGCGGACTGCTATGTGGACGACGCGTTCGGCTCCTGCCACCGCGCGCACTGTTCCACCGAGGGCGTAACGAAGTTCCTTTCCCCCAACGTGGCCGGCTACCTCATCGGCAAGGAGCTGGACGTGATGGGCAAGGCTTTGGAAAACGCCGACCGTCCCTTCGTGGCGGTTTTGGGCGGCGCCAAGATTCAGGACAAGCTCAACGTGATCAACAACCTGCTGGAAAAGGTGGATACGCTGATTATTGGCGGCGGCATGGCCTTCACCTTCCTCAAGGCCAAGGGCTACGAGGTTGGCAAGTCCATGCTGGACGATACCAAGATTGATTACTGCAAGGATATGATGGCCAAGGCCGCCGAGAAGGGCGTAAACCTGCTTTTGCCTGTGGACACCATGTGCATCAAGGATTTCCCGGATCCCATCGACGCGCCCGTGGAAGCCATTGCTGTGGATGCGGATAAAATTCCCGCCGATATGGAGGGCTGCGACATCGGCCCCAAGAGCCGCGAGCTGTTTGCCAATGCCGTTAAGGACGCCAAGACCGTTGTGTGGAACGGCCCCATGGGCGTGTTTGAGAACCCGACGCTGGCGGCGGGCACGTTGGCTGTGGCCCAGGCCATGGCGGACAGCAACGCCGTAACCATCATCGGCGGCGGCGATTCCGCCGCGGCTGTGGAGCAGATGGGCCTTGGCGAGAAGATGACCCACATCTCCACCGGCGGCGGCGCTTCCCTGGAATATCTGGAGGGCAAGGTTCTGCCCGGCGTTGCGGCCCTGGACGAGAAATAAGTTGATCAAACCTTTGCGCAGGCCGCCTAGTCAGCCTGCGCAAACTTTGCGAAATGGAAAAGAAAGAGGTTGCATACAAATGCGTAAGCCCATTATTGCCGGTAACTGGAAAATGAACAAGACCCCCGAAGAGGCCCGCGAGCTGGTAAGCGCGCTGGCCCAGAGCGTAAAGGACGCTGATTGCGACGTGGTGGTGTGCGTGCCCGCTACGGATTTTGCCGCTGTGAAGGAAGCTGCGGCTGGCAGCAACATTCATCTTGGCGCGCAAAACGTGCACTTTGCCCCCAGCGGCGCTTACACTGGCGAGCTGAGCGCGGATATGCTCAAGGCCTGCGGCGTAGAATATGTGGTGATTGGCCACAGCGAACGCCGCCAGTACTTTGGCGAAACCGATAAGACCGTGAACAAGCGCGTGCGCGCAGCCGTTGCCGCCGGCTTGATTCCGATCATTTGCGTGGGCGAGCTCAAGGACGAACGCGAGAACGGCTATACCGATATCATCGTGGAATACCAAACGCTGATGGCGCTGCACGGCCTTACCAACGATGAAATCAAGAACGCCGTTGTGGCTTATGAACCCGTTTGGGCCATCGGCACCGGCCTTACCGCTACCGACGAACAGGCGAACGAAACCATCGGCGTAATCCGTAAGGCGATTGAGCGCAAATATGGCAAGGACGTAAGCGATGCCGTGCGCATTCAGTACGGCGGCAGCATGAACCCCAAGAACGTAAAGGGCCTAATGGCGCAGGCGGAAATCGACGGCGGCCTGATTGGCGGCGCGTCCCTCAAGGCCCCGGATTTTACCCAGGTTGTGCTGTACAACAAATAAAAGGAGCAAAAAACAGCTATGGAAAAAACCATGACGGCGCTTATCATCATGGATGGCTTTGGCATTAACCCCGCCCATGAAGGAAATGCGATCTATCAGCAGGGTACGCCCAGGCTGGATGCGCTGATGGCGAAGTATCCCCATACTCAGCTGGGCGCCAGCGGGATGGATGTTGGCCTGCCGGACGGCCAGATGGGCAACAGCGAGGTTGGCCACCTGAACCTGGGCGCGGGCCGCATCGTCTACCAGGAGCTGACCCGCATCACCAAGGATATTCAGGACGGCGCTTTCTTCCAGAAAAAGCCGCTTATCCATGCCATGGACATCGCGAAGGAAAGCGGCAAGGCCGTGCATCTGATGGGCCTGCTGAGCGACGGCGGCGTGCATAGCCATAACACGCACTTGTATGCGCTTTTGGATATGTGCAAGCAGCGCGGCGTAAAGGAAGTGTACGTGCATTGCTTCTTGGATGGCCGCGACGTGCCCCCCACCAGCGGCATTGACTATGTAAAGGAATTGCAGGCAAAGCTGGATGGGATTGGCGTTGGCAGAATTGCCACTGTGATGGGCCGTTACTGGGCTATGGACCGCGACAACCTGTGGGATCGCGTTCAGAAGGCTTATGACGCGATGGTGCTTGGCAAGGGCCAGGCGGAGGCCGAAAGCGGCGCACAGGCCGTGGAGCAGAGCTATGCCAAGGAAGAAACGGACGAGTTTGTAAAGCCCACCGTGATTATGGCAAACGGCAAGCCCGTTGCCACCATCAACGAGGGCGATAGCGTTATCTTCTTCAACTTCCGTCCCGACCGCGCCCGCCAGCTCACCCGCACGTTTATTCAGCCGGATTTTACCGGCTTTGTGCGCGGAAAGGGCTATTTCCCCGTAACCTTTGTGAGCATGACGCAGTACGATGAAACCTTTACCGGCCTGGAAGTGGTCAATCCTCCCGAAACGCTGGAAAACACCATGGGCGAATACTTGGCCAAGCTGGGCAAAACGCAGCTGCGCATTGCTGAAACGCAGAAATATGCGCATGTGACCTTCTTCTTCAACGGCGGCGTGGAAAAGCCCAATGAAGGCGAGGATCGCGTGCTGATTCCCTCCTCAAAGGTTGCCACCTTCGATATGAAGCCGGAAATGTCCGCTTATGAGATTACCGAAAAGGCCGTTGAGCTCATTAACGAAAAGAAGTATGACGTGATGATTCTCAACTTCGCCAACTGCGATATGGTGGGTCATACCGGCGTAATGGAAGCGGCCATGAAGGCCGTCGCCGCTGTGGACGAGTGCGTGGATAAGGTTGTAAGCGCAATCCTTGCCAACGGCGGCCGCGTGTTTGTAACGGCCGACCACGGCAACGCGGATCAGATGGTTGATCCTCAAACAGGAGAGCCTTTCACGGCGCACACCACCAACCCGGTGCCCTTCATTGCCGTGGGCGCGGATATGGTTGGCAAGAAGCTGCGCGAGGGCGGCCGCCTGGCCGATATCGCCCCCACGATGCTTTCCAGCATGGGCGTTCCCGTACCTGCGGAAATGACGGGCAAATCCCTGATTGAGGCGTAACGAGGGAATAGCAAGCGTCCCCTGGCGGTACAAGCCGCCAGGGGACGCTCCAGGCCGTCGAAAAAGCTCGCCTGCGGCGATCTTTTCCGCCGAAACAGGGTTCAC
>URUF01000005.1 GCA_900550955.1 uncultured Eubacteriales bacterium
CCAGAACGACGATTGAGGTTGCGGGTCTGCGGCCCTCCAAGCCTCCCATGGGGTTTTTAATAGTGAAAGGCTTATTTTGCCCTTTGGCCGATTTTGTTCTCCGTGCCGTTCAGCAGGCGCCCGATATTGGCGCGGTGCCGCCACACGCACATAGCGAACAGGAGCGCCGTAAACAGGCAAACGGTCCATTGGCCCCAAAAGGCGATGGTCATCAGCACCATGTAGCAAAACAGCATGGTCATGCTGCCCAGGCTGATGAAACGGGTAAGCGCGATAACGGCGATGCAGATTGCAATAGAAACAATCCCCCATAGCGGATTCACAAAAAGGATCACCGCCGCCGAGCACGCAACGCCTTTGCCGCCCTTGAAGCCATAGAACACGGGCCAGTTGTGCCCCACCACCGCAAAGACGCCCGCCAGCATTGCCCCAAAGCGCTCGACGCCGAACGTAGCGCCCGGCAAAATCAGGCTGCCGATCCAGCAGGCCAGCGTTGCCTTCAAAAAATCGCCCACAAAGGTAACAAGGCCGCTTTTTAGGCCCATTACGCGCAGCACGTTGCTTGCGCCCGTATTCTTGCTGCCCTTGCTGCGAATATCAACGCCTTTTGCGCCCGATACCGTCAGCCCGGTGGAAAAGCATCCCAGGAGATAGGCCACCGCAGCCACCAGAACCGAAAGAAGAATGTTGCGCATAAGCGCCTCCCTACTGCGGGTTTCCGCATTATTTTCTGGCAAGTCCGGGTTATTATAGCATAGCTTTTGCAAAAAAGGAACCAAGCATGTGAAAAGACAGGAAGGGGCGCAGGCCGCCCGAAACGCCGCGGGCCAACGGAATCCAGAGCCGGCAAGCGGCCCAGCCGCCTTAATCAGGAGGGGAGGCCGCTGCATTTTTACAACATGGGCTTGCAGGGGCAGGAGAACATTGGTATACTCAAACAGGGCGGGCCAACGCCGCTTCCGGATGAAAACCGCGCCCTGTTGCAGCCAGGGATACATTCTAATTGCAAAATTCCCGTTTATCCGATATGGAAAGCGGGTACATTAAAACCATACCCTAAGACAGAAGGAGGTAACAGTGATGTCTGTAACAAAGCTGACGAACGATACGTTTGAAAAGGAGGCCCTTGCGGCGGGAAAGCCGGTGCTGGTTGATTTTTATGCCGACTGGTGCGGCCCCTGCAAGATGCTTGCGCCCGTTGTTGAGGAAATTGCCAATGAAAGCGAGCAGTACCGCGTTTGCAAGCTGAATGTGGACGACGCGCCCGACATTGCCGCGCGCTACGGCGTTATGAGCATTCCAACCCTGATTGTGTTCAAGAACGGCGAAGCGGCCGGCCGCACGGTGGGCGTGCAGAGCAAGCAGACCATTTTGAATATGCTGAAATGAGCAAACAAAAAAGCCGCGCGGGCGCACCCCCATGCGTGCGCCGCGTGGCTTTTTTTGCGCAGCCCTCAGCCCTTTTTCATTTCGGCCAGGCACTTCTCGCATACCATTTTGCCCTTAAACAGGGTCACGTTGCGAGCATCATTGCAAAAAATGCATCCGGGCTGGTACTTTTTGAGGATGATCTCATCCCCCTCGGTGAAAATTTCCAACGTATCCTTGATGGCGATGCCCATCGTCTTTCTCAGCTCAATCGGGATCACAATACGACCCAAATTATCAAGCTTGCGAACCACACCGGTCGATTTCATTCGTAGCCCTCCATTCAATCTAAAATAAGCCTTCCACTTTTCTATGCCCCAAATAACCCCAATCTAAAGTGGATAACATAAACATACATCCTTATGAATAATCTGTCAATGGCCCATGTGGTACTAGATTAGGCCAATATACATATAATTAGGTGTAATTGGAGCAACTTTTACATAGAATTATACCTGATATGGTGTTTTTATGGAGGCGACAGGTTTGCTGCAATGGATGTGGTTTGGCATGATGGGCGCATCGCTGATATATGCCTGCATTTGCGGCCGGGGAGCGGATATGCTGGCCGCGGCGCTTTCGGGAAGCGGAGATGCGATTTCCCTTACGCTGCGGCTGGGGGCGGGCTATCTGCTGTTTTGCGGGCTGATTGAAATCATGAAGGGCCTGGATATTCCCCAAAAGCTGAACCGGCTGCTGTCGCCGCTGCTGCGCGCGCTGATGCCCGGTATGGACGCTCAGGCGGGGCAGGCCGTAACGATGAATTTGTCCATGAACCTGCTGGGCTTGGGGAACGCGGCCACCCCGCTTGGCATGGAGGCCGTGCGCAGGCTGGACGGCCTGCGCGCTGGCAAGCCTCAAATGGCGCATAACATCTATATGCTCTTGATTTTGAATGCGACAAGCCTTCAGCTGATTCCCACCACGGTGCTGGCGCTGCGCGCCGCAGAGGGGTCGGCAGACGCGGGCGCGGTTTTGCTGCCCAGCCTTTTGTGCACCACGGTTTCCACGGTGGCGGGGGCCGCGCTGGGCATGGCGTGCCGCCGCCTGGAGCAGCGCCATGCTTAGCGGGCTGATACTGCCAATGCTGCTGCTGGCCCTGCTGCTGGGCGCGGCCTGGAGGCGGCTGCCCATGTACGACCTGTTTGTTACAGGGGCCAAGGAGGGCATGCGCGTGGCGGCAAGCGTGCTGCCCAACCTGGCGGCCATGCTGTGCGCCATTTCGCTGATGCAGGCTTCCGGGCTCATGGACGCGCTGTGCGAGGTGTGCGCGCCGCTGTTTGCCTGGCTGGGGCTGCCTAAGGAGGTTGCGCCGCTGGTGCTGCTTAGGCCGCTTAGCGGCTCCGCATCCCTGGCGATGGTGGAACGCCTGATGCGGCAATACGGCGCGGACAGCCGTATCGGGCTGATTGCCTGTACGGTAATGGGCTCCAGCGAAACCATCTTTTATACGATCTGCGTGTACATGAGCGTGGCGCGCGACCGGCGCACCAGCTATGCCGCGCCCTGCGCGCTCATTGGTTCCCTGGTGGGCGTATGGCTTGCGGGGCGGCTGTTTTGAGCGTTGACAAGCGCTGAAAAATGGGTATAATAAGCATGAAATGCTTAAATACGCGCGATGAACGGGAGAGTACTGTTGTGCAGCCTTGCCAAAGAGAGCCGCAGCGGGTGGGAAGCGGCGCAGGCGCGGCGGGAAGATGGCCCGGGAGCGTTTTCGCCCGATAGGTAGGGCGAAACGGCAGGCACCGATAGTTGCCCGCGGCCGCTTGAGGGCCGAAAGCGATAAACCAAGGGTGGTACCGCGGGAGAAACCCGCCCCTTTTGCAGGGGCGGGCTTTTTTGATTCAGTCAGGAGGGGGAGCATGGAGAACCGGGAAAAATTCTACATCACAACGCCCATTTACTATCCCAGCGACAATTTGCACATTGGACACGCCTATTGCAGCGTGGCAGCGGATACGATGGCCCGCTTCAAGAAGCAAACAGGCTTTGATACCTACTTTCTCACCGGCACGGACGAACACGGCCAAAAGATTGAGCGCAAGGCCCAGGCCAAGGGCGTAACCCCGCAGGCCTATGTGGATGAGATCGTAAGCGGCATCAAAGATTTGTGGAAGCTGATGGACGTTGAATACGACGATTTCATCCGCACCTCGGACGACCGCCATGTAGAGGCCGTGCAGAAGATTTTCCGCAAGCTTTATGACCAGGGCGATATCTACAAAGGCAGCTACGAGGGCTGGTACTGTACCCCCTGCGAGAGCTTCTTTACCGAATTGCAGCTCAAGGACGGCTGCTGCCCGGACTGCGGCCGCCCTGTGGAAAAAACCAACGAGGAAGCCTACTTCTTTAAGCTGGGAAAGTATCAGCAGTGGCTGATTGACTACATCGAGGCCCATCCGGACTTCATCCAGCCCGCCAGCCGGAAAAATGAGATGGTCAACAATTTCCTAAAGCCCGGCTTGCAGGACCTGTGCGTGAGCCGCACCTCCATCAAATGGGGCGTGCCCGTGGATTTTGACCCCAAGCACACCGTGTACGTGTGGCTGGACGCGCTAACCAACTACATCACCGCCTTGGGCTATGAAAGCGCGGACGACAGCCTGTACCAAAAGTACTGGCCCGCGAACATCCACCTGGTGGGCAAGGAGATCATTCGCTTCCATACCATCATCTGGCCCATCATTCTGCATGCGCTGGGCCTGCCGCTGCCCAAGCAGGTGTTTGGCCACGGCTGGCTGGTGCTGGACGGCATGAAGATGTCCAAGTCCCTGGGCAACGTGGTGGATCCCGTGGTGCTTTGCAACCGCTATGGCAGCGACGCCATCCGCTATTTCCTTATGCGCGAGATGCCCTTTGGCAGCGACGGCCAGTTCAGCTACGAAGCGCTTTTGACCCGTATCAACGCCGACCTGGCCAACGACCTGGGCAACCTGGTCAGCCGCACGGTGGCCATGGTGGAGAAGTATTTTGAAGGCGTTGTGCCTGCGCATGGCGAATGGGACGAAACCGACCGGGCGTTGATCGCGCTGGCGCAGGAAACGCCCGCCAAGGTGCTCAAACGCATGGACGAGCTACAATTCTCCCTGGCTTTGCAGGATATTTGGCAGCTGATTGGCGAGTGCAACCGCTACATTGACCTTAACGCCCCGTGGACGCTCGTGAAAAGCGAGGAGGGCAAGGAGCGCCTAAAGACGGTCATGTATGTGCTGTGCGAGTGCATCCGCATTGTGGCGGTGCTGATTGCGCCCGCCATGCCGCGCACCCCGGCGCGCATCTTTGCGCAGCTGGGCGTAAGCGACGCGGCCCTGTGCAGCTGGGAATCCGCCTCCCGCTTTGGCCTGCTGCCCGCCGGTACGAAGGTTCAAAAGGGAGAGGCGCTGTTCCCGCGCATCGACATTCAAAAGGAGCTGGCAGATATCGTGCCCGCGCCGGTAGAGCCCAAGGCGGAGAAAAAGCCCGAAAAGAAGCCGGAGCCCGCTAAGCAGGCGGATGCTGCCGGCGGCGTGATCACCATTGATGATTTTGCCAAAATAAAGCTGCGTGTGGCGCGCGTTCTGACCGCCGAGCGGGTGGAGGGTAGCGATAAGCTGCTCAAGTTTACCCTGCGCCTTACGCCGGAGGAGCCGGAGCGCACCGTGGTAAGCGGCATTGCCAAGTTTTACACCCCGGAGGAAATGGTGGGCAAGCAGGTGGTGCTGGTGAGCAATCTCAAGCCCGCGAAGCTTCGCGGCATTCGCAGCGAGGGCATGATTTTGTGCGCCTCGGACGCGAAGGATGAAACGCTAAGGCTGGCAACCGTAGAGCCCGGCATGGAGGATGGAGCGTACATTCGATGAGCCTGTTTGACGCGCATTGCCACTTGGAAAGCGAACGCTTCCGGGACGATTTGCCGCAGGTGATGGAGCGCATGACGCAAAACGGCGTTGAGCGCTGCATCCTTGCGGGGAGCGATATGGAAACCAGCCGCGCCATTGTGGCGCTTACAAGGAAGCACGAAAACGTGTTTGGCGTTGTGGGCGTGCACCCGCATGAGGCGAAGGGCTGGAAGGACGAGGACGCGCAGGAAATGGAAGCGATGCTTGCAAACGCGCGCATCGTGGGGATTGGCGAAATCGGCCTCGATTATTTCTACGACTTTTCGCCCAGAGAAACGCAAAAGGAGGTGCTGGTGAAGCAGCTCCTTTTGGCGCGCCGGCTGAACGTTCCGGCGGTGTTCCATGTGCGCGACGCGCACGGCGATATGCTGGATGTGCTCAGGGCGCGCCGCGCCGAGCTGCCCGCCGGCGTGCTGCATTGTTACAGCGGAAGCGTAGAAAGCGCCCGCGAATACCTGGATATGGGCTTTTACCTGTCCTTTGCGGGGCCGGTAACATTCAAAAACGCGCATAAATTGCAGGAGGTTGCCCGTTACTGCCCCGATGACCGCATCATGGTGGAAACGGACAGCCCCTACCTGGCGCCCGTGCCCATGCGGGGCAGGCGCAACGAGCCCGCCTTTGTGCGCTATGTGGCGGAGGTTGTAGCCGCCCTGCGCGGCGTGGAAACGGAAAAACTGGCGGAGCTGGCCGAACAAAACACCTGCCGGTTATTCGGTATTACAGGGGCGTGAGCATGCGGATACGATTGATGGAGCCCGCGGATCTGGAAGCGGCGCTTGCACTGTATGAGAGCGCGAGGCGCTTTATGGCGCAAAAGGGCAACGCGGTGCAGTGGGCGGGCGGATATCCGCAGCGCGAGGTCGTTCAGCGGGATATCGCGCTGGGGCAGGCCTATGTATGCGAGGAAAACGGGCATATCTATGCGGCCTTTGCGCTGGCCTTGGGCGACGAGCCCACCTACCGCGTGATTGAGGGAGCATGGAGGAACGAGCGCCCCTACGGCACGCTGCACAGGGTGGCCTCCAGCGGGGAAAGGCGCGGCATGGCGGATATGATTATCCGCTGGGCGTTTCAGAAAACCCCAAACCTGCGGGGCGATACGCACGCGCTGAACCTGCCCATGCAGCGCGCCTTTGAGCGCAACGGCTTTGAGAGATGCGGCACCATTTGGGTGGCGGACGGCACGCCGCGCATAGCCTATCAAAAAACGGAGAATAGCGGGGAGGCGCATGTATGCGGCGGCTGATTGTGATAGCGGGCACCAACGCGTCCGGCAAGAGCGGCCTTGGCGTGGAGCTGGCCCTGAAATACGGCGGAGAGATTGTTTCGGCAGATTCCAGGCAGGTGTTTCGCGGCCTGGATTTGGGCAGCGGCAAAATAACCCGCGAGGAAATGAAGGGCGTGCCGCATCACCTGATCGACATCTGCGACGCCGGGGACTTCTTTTCCATGGCGGATTTTCAGCGCCTGGCATATGAGGCGATCGACGGTATTCTGGACAGGGGAAAGCCGCCCTTTCTGGTGGGCGGCACGGGGCTGTATGTGGATTCGGTGGCGGACGGATATGTGATGTCCAACCGCATGCCGGATTTGGCTTACCGGGCGGAGCTGGAAACGCTTTCCACGGAGAGGCTGTACCAGATGCTTGTGGAAAAGCTTCCGGATACGGATGTGGAACCGCGCAACCGCAACAGGGTGATGCGCATACTGGAAAAGCTGCATGACGGCGACGATGTGCTTCCCACTAAGAAGCCCCGCTACGAAACGCTGCGCCTGGGCGTGACCTGGGACAGGGAAACCCTGCGCAAGCGCATTGACGAACGCTTGGAACGCCGCCTGGCTGAGGGCATGATTAACGAGGTGGACGGCCTGCTCAAGCGGGGCGTGAGCGAGGCGTTCTTGCTCAAGCTGGGGTTGGAATACAAGTTTATCACCCAATACCTGAAGGGCGAAATTGCTACGGAAAAGGAGCTTACGCTGCTGCTGGGCACGGCCATCAAGCAATTTGCCAAGCGGCAGATGACCTGGTTCAGGCGGGATGCGTCCATCCATTGGCTGGATATGGCGAAGGACCCCGTAGGGGAAGCCAGCGCGCTGATTGACGCGTTTTTGGCTGGCTAAGCGTCCTGCGCGGTATGACGGAGCTTGTCCAGCGCGGCCTGGGCCCGTTCCAGATCGGTATGGTTTTTCACGATGGGCACAGCCGCCAGTAGCGCGCAGCCCAGCGCCAGCCAGTACCGCCCCGTATAGATGGACCCGGCCGCGCTGGTGAGCGAAAACATAAGAAAAGCAAAGATGCTGCGCTTTTCGTTAGGACGGACGATCAGAACCAGCGAAAAGAAAAGATACCAGAACACAAGCGCAAATACCGCGTAGCTGAAGGGTAAAAGCCCCGCCAGCACGCCGAAGGCCGTGGCGATAGCCTTGCCGCCGCGAAAGGTATACCAGGGCGCCAGCGCGTGGCCCAGGGCAGGCGCGGCCATGACCAGCGGCAGCAGGGGAAAGCGCGGCCCAAAGCGCTGCATGGCCAGCCATATGGGAAAGAAGCCCTTGGCCATGTCCATCAGCAGGCACAGAAACCCCACCGGGACGCCCGCAAGGCGAAAGGCGTTCGCTGTGCCGGGGTTATGATCGGCGCTTTCTTTCACCACATCCACGCGCTTGAACCATAGGGGCAGATGATAGCTGAATAAAATGCTGCCTGAAAGAAAACCGAGTATGGCGAAACAGAGCTGGGAAAGCAGCAAGGTCAAGGCGCTCCTTTCTGACTCCAAAGTACCTTGGGCCGCGGCAACCGCCGCGGCCTTTATGCATCCGCAAGAATACTGATGGCGTCCACAATATCGTCCGCGGCGCGCGGGTTGATTTCCCGCCGCTGGCAAGCCAGCAGGCGGGCGCGCATGCTTTCATCCGCCGCAAGGAGCAGGGCGGCCTGCGCGCTTTCCAGCGGCGTGGTTGTGGGCAGCGATATGCCAAGCGCCTCAAAGAAGCGCGCGTTGACCGTTTCACACCCGGGAATGGGGGCCGTATGCACAAAGGGGATGTTTTTGACCGCCGCCTCGGTGCTGGTAAGGCCGCCGGGCTTGGTGAGCGTTATGTTGCACGCGTCCATGTAAACGGCTACCTGCGTGGTGAAATCCACGGCTATAAGGCGGGAATCGCGCGCAAAACGGGCGGCAAGCTCGGCCTTTAAACGCTGGTTATGGCCTACAAGCACCAAAACGCGGACGTCCGGCCCGCTGAGCGCGAGAAGGTGGGAGGCGATTTCCGGCACGTCGCCAAAGCCCATGCTGCCGCTCATGAGCAAAAAGAGCGTTTTGTCCTGCTCAAGCCCAAGGATGGCGCGGGCCTGCGCCATATCCAGCTTTTGCGCAAACGCCTGGGATACCGGAATGCCGGTTTCCACCAGCCTGCCGGGCGCAAAGCCCTTCCACGTCCGTTTCTTCCCAAAAGGGCGTACAGGTATAATCCGTAGCCACGCCGTACACGCGCGCTTTCAGGCCGTGCCTGCGCCTAAGCCAGGTGAGCGCTTCGGCCGGAAACAGGTGGGGGCAGAGCACGGTGTCAAAACCGTTGTCCTGAATAAAGCGCATCAGCTGGCCGGCATACAGGGCGTTGGCGTAATAGACCGGGCTTTTGAAGCGCGGGCTGGAAATCAACTCGCCGGCGCGGTAAAGGCGGCCGAACATCGCCGGACGAAGCTGCGTCATTTTTACATAGCCGCCGCTTACCACCACGGAGGCGCGCCGCCCTCCAAAGGCCAGCGCGTCGTGCATCTCGGCGGGGATGCCGCGGCGGGTAAGCGCTTCCAGAAGCGCCTTCCCGGCGGTGTTGTGCCCCTGGCCCGTATTGCACGAAAGAATCAGCGCTTTCATAGCAGAGGATCACATCCTTCCATAGCAAATGGAAAACCTGATGAGGGTTCGCCTTAAAGCAGGATAAATCCTGTCCAAATCAGTATAAAACAGATTTTCCATTTCGCCTATCCATTCGCGCTGAATTGTCAAAATTAGCGGTTCAAAATAGTGGCTTTAGCGCATGAACGCGTGAAGTTGCTAAGATTGCGAAAAAATCGTCAAAAAAGTATCATTCAGGCAGGAAAACAGGAAGGATAAACAGAATCAAATGAATGGGGTGCAAGTTGGACTTTCGTTAGCATGCCCCCGACCAAAGACCATAACCGCATGGAAGGGAGAACGGAAATGCACAACTCTCAAGACCTTCAAAAGGTGCTGGAAATTCGTGACGCCATCCTCGGCGGCAACGAAAAGCGCCTCAAGGAACAGCGCGACGCTGGCAAGCTCACCGCACGCGAGCGCGTAGAGAAGCTCGCCGATGCGGGCAGCTTCGTGGAGCTGTTCGCCCTGGTAAGCCAAAACGAGGAAGGCGCGGGTGTCATTACGGGGTATGCTACCATTGAGGAACGTCCCGTATACATCTTCGCGCAGGATTTCACCGTACACGGCGGCGCGATGGGCAAGGCCCAGGCCGCCAAGATTGTAAAGCTGCTGGATATGGCCCAGAAGACCGGCGCTCCTGTGCTGGCTCTGATGGACAGCGCCGGCGTGCGCATTGACGAGGGCGCCGCCGCCATGAGCGCCTACAGCGAGATCTATCAGAAGCTGGCCCGCATGAGCGGCGTATGCCCCATCGTCGCGGTGGTGCTGGGCCCCTGCATCGGCGGCGCGGCGCTGGTAACGCAGCTGGCGGATGTAGCCATCGTTGCCGAGAAGGTAGGCCAGCTGATGGTGTTTGGCCCGCAGGTGATGGCCGCTATGAACGGCCTGGCTGTGAAGCCCGAGGAGCTTGGCGGCGCGAAGGTGGCCGCTGGGATGGGCGCTTGCGCGCTGACCGCCGCAACTGAGGACGAGGCATTGCTCAAGGCCAAGCAGGTACTGGCGCTGCTGCCCTCCAGCAACCTTGAGGACAGCGAGATCATTGATACCGACGATATGAGCCGCCTGCTTCCGGCGATTGACCCCTCCGATGTGGATGGCCTGGTAGCCGCTTTGGCGGACAATGCTTCCGCCATCGAGCTGTATGCCGCGTATGAGTCTGCCGTGCGCGTGTTCCTGGCCCGCATGGGCGGCCGCACCGTGGGCCTTGTGGCCGCCAGCGGCAAGCTGAGCGCGGGCGCGCTTCAGAAGGCCGCGCGCTTTGTGCGCTTCATGGATTGCTACAACATCCCGGTGGTAAGCCTGCTTAACACCTGCGGCGTGGAAGTGAACGGCGTAAAGGAGCAGGGGTGGCTGTTCAAGGCCCAGAGCCAGCTGCTTTACGCTTACGCCGAGGCGACCACCGCCAAGCTGGCCGTTGTGACCGGCGATGCGATCGGCCAGGCCTATGTGGCCATGGGCGGCAAGGCCAATGCCGACGTAACCTACGCCTGGCCCGGCGCTGTGATTTCCGCCCTGACGCCGGAGGCCGCCGTGGCCGTGCTGTATGTCGGCGATGTGAAGGCCGATAAGGCGTTGAGCGTAGAAGACGCCCGCGCCAAGTATGCCGGCAAGTATGTTGAGGAAGTAGCCGGTGCGGTAAACGCCGCTAAGGCCGGTATGGTGGATGATATCATCGATCCCGCCAAGACCCGCGCGATGCTGATTTCCGCCATGGAAATGCTGGCTTCCAAGCGCGATTCCAACCCGCCCAAGAAGCATGGCAACCTGCCGATGTAACGCCGAAAGGGAGGAATATCCATGGAGAAATTGATCTTCGGCCTTGGCGTTATGCTGATCGGCCTGCTGGTCGTGTTCATCGGCTTGATTATCCTGATTGGCTTTATCAAGATTTTGACGATGGTGACCACGCGTTTGGGCGGCGGGAAAAAGCAGAAAGCGCCCGCGCCTGCGCCCGCCGTTGAGCCGGTTAAGGCCCCCGCCGCCGCCCCGGCGCAGCCTGAGGGCGTGCCTGCGGAGGTAATCGCCGCCATCACCGCCGCTATTGCCAGCGTGTGGCAGAGCGAAACCGGTTTTGTGGTGCGCCATGTAAAGCGTATTACCAACGCGTCCGTGTGGAACCGCGCCGGCCGCGAGGAACAAACCTACAGCCGCTTTTGAGGATACCGTAAAGCATTCGATATAAGGAGGTTTTCATCCAATGCGTCAGTTCAATATTACTGTGAATGGTGTTGCTTATTCCGTAGCCGTTGAGGAAGTGAACGGTACCGCCGCTCCCGCTCCTGTGGCTGCTCCCGCTCCCGTGGCCGCGCCCGCCCCTGTGGCCGCTGCTCCCGCGCCCGCCGCTGCCGCCGCGCCTGTGGCCGGAGGCGAGAAGGTGACCGCTCCCATGCCCGGCACCGTTCTGGATGTGAAGGTTTCCCAGGGCGCTTCCGTTAAGAAGGGCGACATCCTGCTGATTCTGGAAGCCATGAAGATGGAAAACGAAATTATGGCGCCCTGCGACGGCACGGTGAAGCAGGTTGTTGTGAACAAGGGCGCTTCCGTTAACAGCGGCGACGCGCTGATCGTCATCGGCTGAGATCAACCGCGGCCTTTCCCGAAATACTGAAAAGAAAGCGAGTTGATATCAAACCATGAACATTGGCGAGAGCTTGTTGAAACTTTGCATGGATTCGGGTATCTATGCGCTGTTGAGCGACCCTAAGCCGCTGATCATGATTGCCATTGCGTGCGTGCTTTTGTATCTGGCGATCGTGAAAAAGTATGAGCCGCTGCTGCTGATGCCCATCGCCTTCGGCATGCTGCTGACCAACCTGCCTATTGCGGGCATGTACCATGAGGAGCTGTTCGCCGGCGGCCATGCCAACTGGAGCCTGTTTGGCGGCGGGATCCTGTTTAACTCATCCGCGCTTGTGAATGCGGCGCAGTACTCCATCACCGCGGAGGGCGCTATTTTGGATGCGGCGGGCAATATGCTGGGCCACATTGTGGACACCCTTAGCGGCACGGCCTTTGCCTTTAACGCCTCCGGCGCTGTTATGGCGGATGGCGCTGTGTTTGCGGATTCCGTACAGGTAATTATGAACTCCGCGGGCGCGTATATCTCGGGTGGCCAGGTGTACAGCGTCGCCGGAACCCTGCTGGCGACCGCCGGGCAAACCATTACCCCCGGCCTGCTGGACTACCTTTATCTGGGCGTAAAGCTGGGTATCTATCCCTGCCTGATCTTCCTGGGCGTGGGCTGCATGACCGACTTTGGCCCCCTGATTGCCAATCCCAAGAGCCTTTTGCTGGGCGCTGCCGCGCAGCTGGGTATTTTCATCACCTTTATTGTGTGCTACACGGTGATGGGCTTCACCCCGCAGGAGGCGGCCTCCACCGGCATCATTGGCGGCGCGGACGGCCCCACGGCCATCTACCTCACCGGCAAGCTGGCCCCGCACCTGCTTGGGCCTATCGCCGTGGCCGCATACAGCTACATGGCGCTGGTGCCTGTAATCCAGCCTCCCATCATGCGCGCTTTGACGACCAAGAAGGAGCGCGAGATTGTGATGGAGCAGCTCAGGCCCGTTACCAAGCGCGAGAAGATCATTTTCCCCATCGCGGTAACGATCATCGTAAGCCTGCTGCTGCCCTCTGCCGCGCCCCTGGTCGGCTGCCTGATGCTGGGCAACCTGTTCCGTGAGAGCGGCGTTGTGGATCGCCTGAACAAGACGGCGCAGAACGAGCTAATGAACATTGTGACCATCTTCCTGGGCACCACCGTTGGCGCGACCGCTACGGCGCAAACCTTCCTGCAGCCCAAGACGCTGGGCATTATCGTGGTAGGCGTAGTCGCGTTCGGCTGCGGCACCGCAGGCGGCCTGCTGCTGGCCAAGCTCATGAACAAGCTGACCGGCGGCAAGATCAACCCGCTGATTGGCTCCGCCGGTGTGAGCGCCGTGCCTATGGCCGCGCGCGTGAGCCAGGTGGAGGGCCAAAAGGCCAATCCGTCCAACTTCCTGCTCATGCATGCCATGGGCCCCAACGTGGCGGGCGTTATCGGCTCTGCCATCGCGGCCGGTATCCTGCTGAGCATGTTCGGCTAATCGTTTAGAGAGGTGAAAACAATGCCTAAGGTTGGAATTACTGATACCATCCTGCGCGACGGCCACCAAAGCCAGGCCGCCACGCGCATGAAGATTTCCCAGATGGAGCCCATGTTTGACAAGCTGGACAAGGTGGGCTATTACTCCCTGGAGTGCTGGGGCGGCGCTACCTTTGACAGCTGCCTGCGCTTTTTGAACGAGGATCCCTGGGAGCGCCTGCGCACCCTGCGCAAGGGCCTGCCCAACACCAAGCTGCAAATGCTTTTGCGCGGCCAGAACATTTTGGGCTATAAGCACTATGCCGACGATGTTGTGGATTTCTTTGTGAAAAAGAGCATCGAGAACGGCATTGACATCATCCGCTGCTTTGACGCGCTTAACGACCTGCGCAACATGGAAACGGCTGTGAAGGCCACCAAAAAGTACGGCGGCACGGCCGAGGTGGCCATGAGCTATACCATCAGCCCCGTGCATACGGAGGATTACTTTGTAAAGCTGGCAGCCCAGATTGCCGAGATGGGCGCTGACCTCATCTGCATCAAGGATATGGCGAACCTGCTGCTGCCTTACAGCGCTTACAGCCTGATTAAGCGCCTGAAGGCGGAAACCAACCTGCCCATCGTGCTGCATACCCATGATACCACGGGTACGGGCGCTATGACGCTCTTAAAGGCTGTGGAAGCCGGCGTTGACGTGATTGACACCTGCCTGAGCCCGCTTGGCAACGGCACCTCCCAGCCTACAACCGAATCCATGGTGGCCACGTTGCAGGGAACCGAACGCGACACCGGCCTTGACCTGAAGTTGCTTACCGAGATCGCGGCGTATTTCCGCAAGGTGGCGGATGAGCTTACCAAGGAGGGCTGGCGCGATCCCGCGCGCGTGCTTTCCACGGATGCGAACACGCTTCTGTATCAGGTGCCGGGCGGCATGCTGTCCAACCTGATTGGGCAGCTCAAGCAGGCTAACGCCATGGATAAGTATTACGACGTGCTGGCGGAAGTACCGCGCGTGCGCGAGGACTTTGGCTATCCGCCGCTGGTAACGCCCACCAGCCAGATCGTTGGCACTCAGGCTGTGATGAACATCCTGGGCGGCGAGCGCTATAAGATGGTCACCAAGGAATCCAAGGGCCTGCTGCGCGGCGAATACGGCCGTCTGCCCGCTCCCGTGAACGAGGAAGTGCGCAAAAAGTGCATTGGCGACGATAAGGTGATCACCCATCGTCCTGCCGATGACATTCCGCCGGAGCTTGAGAAGTACCGCGAGGAGATTCGCGATTACTACCAGCAGGAGGAGGACGTGCTGAGCTACGCCCTGTTCCCGCAGGTGGCCGTGAAGTACTTCCAGTACCGCCAGGCCAAGCAGCTTCAGGTGGATAGCACCATGCTTGACAAGGAAGAAAACACCATGCCCGTGTAACGGCATGGCGCGCCGGGGCAGCCGCAGAATGAACGGCTGCCCCGTTTTTTGTTGAACTGTTTTTGAAGGGAGAAGAAAGCATGGCGGTACAAATCGTATCCGCGAGGCCAGAGCATAGCGAGGGGATTGGCTATGCGCACTATACGGCCTGGGAAGAAACCTACCGAGGGCTAATGCCCGACGGTTTTTTGGATCAGCGGACGCTGGAAAAGTGCCGCGCGCTTTCCAAGGCTTACCCAGGGCCGAGGCTAGCCGCTATGGATGGCGGGCGGGTGGTAGGCTTTGCCTGCTATGAGCGGGAGGCGCGAGCATTTACAAAGCGCCCCGGCATGTCCGAGATTTCCGCGCTATATTTGCTTCGCAGCCATCAGGGGCAGGGCAATGGCAGGAGGCTGATGGAGGCATGCCTGGCGATGCTGCCCCACAAGGAGATAGTTTTGTATGTGCTCAAGGGCAATGAACGGGCGATTGACTTTTACAAGCATATGGGCTTTTGCCTGACCGGACGCGAGTTGAAGCAGGAAACCGGCTTTGGAGAGATTGTGGAGTTGGAAATGCTTATGACAAGAGCATAAAAAAACACCCCGCATAGGCGGGGTATTTATTTTGTCCAAGTGATCCTCCCATTAGGCCTCAACATTGGACTTGGTGGGCAGCGCGCGCTGCACATTGCCGCTACGCAGGCAACGGGTGCAAACATTCAAACGCTTCGCCTGACCATCGACCACAACACGAACGCGCTGTACGTTCGGCGCCCAAATGCGATTGGTCTTGCGGTTAGAGTGGCTAACATTGTGGCCGCTCATAGAGCCCTTCGCACAAACCTCACAAAACTTGCCCATAACTACACCTCCTAACGGGAGTTTGCATTCTTAACAGCTTGTCTATTGTAACACGGTTTTTGCGGTTTGGCAAGTGCTATTGTCCAATTCCAAAGAAAATTGTGGGGCGCGGCAGGCCTTATTTATCATCCATTTTGAGCACGGCCAAAAATGCTTCGCTGGGCACCTCCACGGTGCCAAACTGGCGCATGCGCTTTTTGCCCTCCTTCTGCTTTTCCAGCAGCTTTTTCTTACGGGTGATATCGCCGCCATAGCACTTAGCCAGCACATCCTTGCGCATGGCTTTGACGGTTTCACGGGCGATGACCTTGCCGCCGATGGCCGCTTGGATGGGGATTTCAAACAGCTGGCGCGGAATGACCTCCTTGAGCTTTTCAGCGATGCTGCGCCCGCGGGCATAGGCCTTGTCCTTGTGCACGATGATGGAAAACGCGTCGCAGATATCGCCGTTCAGCAGGATATCCAGCTTGACCAGCTCGCTCTCGCGGTAGCCCTTGAGCTCGTAATCAAAGCTGGCATAACCACGGCTGCGGCTTTTCACCTGGTCGAAAAACTCAAAGATGATTTCGTTAAGCGGAATTTCATAAATCAGCTTTACGCGCTCGCCCTCGTACTGCATATCGATGAATACGCCGCGCTTATCCACGCAGATGTCCATCATCGCGCCCACAAATTCCTGCGGGGTGTAGATGGTGGCGGTCACGTAGGGCTCCTCCATATGCTCGATTTCGCCCACATTGGGCAGGTTGGAGGGATTATCGATGGAAAGCTCTGTGCCGTCGGTTTTGAACACGTGATAGATAACGCTGGGGGCCGTGGTAACCAGGTCCAGGTCAAACTCGCGTTCCAGCCGCTGCTGGATAATTTCCATGTGCAAAAGCCCCAGGAAGCCGCAGCGGAACCCATAGCCCAGCGCGACGGAGGTTTCGGGGTCAAAGGAGAGGGAAGCGTCGTTCATGCGCAGCTTTTCCAGCGCGTCGCGCAGGTTATCGTAATCCGCGCCGTCGGCGGGGTAGATGCCGCAAAACACCATGGGCGTTACCTTGCGATAGCCTGGCAGAGGCTTTTCGGCGGGGCGGGCCGCATCGGTGATGGTATCGCCTACGCGGGTATCGCCAACGTCCTTGATGGAGGCGGAGATGTAGCCTACGTCGCCGGGATAAAGGGCGGCGCAGGGCGCGTAGCCGGGCCGGAAGGTGCCCACCTCCACGATATCAAACTCGCTGCCGGTCTGCATCAGGCGCATGCGCATGCCGGGCTTTACGGTACCATGCATCACGCGCACAAAGCAGATGGCGCCCTTGTAATTATCATATAACGCGTCAAAGATCAGGGCTTGCAGGGGCGCGGCTTCATCGCCCTTGGGAGCGGGAATATGCTTGACGATGGCTTCCAGCACATCCTCGCAATTCTGGCCGGTTTTGGCCGAAATTAGCGGTGCTTCAGAGGCGTCCAGCCCGATCACATCCTCAATTTCCTGCTTAACCTCCTCGGGCCTAGCGGAAGGCAGGTCGATTTTATTGATAACGGGCACGGTTTCCAAATCGTGCTCCAGCGCCATATACACATTGGCCAGCGTTTGCGCCTCAATTCCCTGCGTGGCGTCCACCACCAGCAACGCGCCTTCGCACGCGGCCAGCGCGCGGCTAACCTCGTAGCTGAAATCCACATGGCCGGGGGTGTCGATCAGGTTCAGGGTGTAGGTTTCGCCGTCCTTGGCGGTATATTGCATGCGCACCGCCTTGGATTTGATGGTGATGCCTCGCTCGCGCTCCAGCTCCATGGAATCCAAAATTTGATCCACCATCTGCCGCTGCTCAAAAACGCCCGTCATTTCCAACAGACGGTCGGCCAGGGTGCTTTTGCCGTGGTCGATATGGGCGATGATGCAAAAATTGCGGATATGGGAAAGACGGTCCTCGTGCAAAAAAACCCCTCCAACTCTACGGAATACGACCTTCTTATCATATCGGATTTAGCGGTAAAATGCAAGGCGGCAGCGCCGGGCCCGCCCGCAAAAAATGTCGCTTTTCACGGTTTTTGGCTTGACAGGCCCTGCATGGTTTGATATCGTATTAGAAAATACCGAAAGGCGATGGACGGGCATGATCGTAATCGGGATCTGCGGGGCCAGCGGTAGCGGCAAAAGCACGCTGGCGGAGGAGCTGTGCCAAGCCATAGGCAAGGGCTGTACTGTGATTAACCACGATTGCTATTATCGGGATCATCCCAGCCTTACGTTTGAGGAGCGCTCACAGCTCAATTACGATGAACCGGAGATTTTTGACCACGATCTGTTTTTGGAGGATATGAAGCTGCTTTTGGATGGCAAGCCCATCACCCGCAAGCGTTATGATTATGCCCAGCATCGCCGCGACGATTCCGATGAGCTGATTTATCCGCCGGATGTGCTGATTATTGAAGGCATCCACGTGTTTTATGACGAGCGGCTTTGCGAGCTTATGTTTTTAAAGCTGTATATGAGCGTGGAGCCCGATATCTGCCTTTTGCGCCGCATTACGCGCGATATCAACGAGCGCGGACGCAGCATTGAGAATATTTCCGTGCAGTACTTAACAACGGTAAAGCCCATGTATGACAAGCATATTCGCAACTATATCGAGCTGGCGGACGTGATTGTTGCCCATGGCGGGCGCAATGCGCGTATTGTGGCGATTTTGGCGGGCTATGTGCGCGACGAGCTGCGCTTGCGCGGGGTGGAGGAGTAATTCAATCCCATAGCAAAACGGCTGCCACAGCCCTGGAAGGGCGCTGTGGCAGCCGTTTTGCGGTTAGCGCTTACCAAGCATCCCGGGCAGCCGCAGCGTGGCCCAGGCTGTGGCTGCCGGCAGCGCAAGGATAAGCCATGGCGTAGGCGTTGATACGCAGCGTTACATCGCTGGCGTCGGCCAGCGGCAGATGAAGCTCTACATAAAGCACGGGCCAGGCTGTGCCAAATCACGCGTCCGGCACGCCCAGCCCAACAAAGACGGTGTAGAGGATAAGCAGAAGATCGGTTGGCAAGGGAAGATAGCCTCCCTTTGTGAAAGAGGGGATTAGCGCCCCATCAGGCGCTTGCGGCCATCATCCAGGAATTGGCCAAGGTCATGCATGTTTTCCAGCGCGCGGCCGCAGCCCATAACCACGTTGGTTTGCGGATCCTCGGCGCAGGAGCAGGGAACCTTGAGCGCATCCGCAATGGCTTCGCACAGGCCAAACATTTCCGCGCCGCCGCCTGAAAGCAGAATGCCGTATTCAAAGATATCCGCCGCCAATTCCGCCGGCGTGTGCTCAAGCACGCCGTGAATGCTTTCTATGAGCTGCTGCAACGGTTCGTCTATGGCCTCGGTGATATCGTCGCTGGTGATTCGCATGGTTTTGGGCAGGCCTGTGATAAGGTTGCGGCCCGTTACCTCCATGTACAGCTGTTCGGAGCGGGGGATAGCGGAGCCGATGTTAAGCTTTAGCTCCTCGGCCGTGCGCTCGCCAATCAGCAGGTTATGCTTGCGCCGCAGGTGGCGGATAATCGCGTCGTCAAAGCGGTCGCCGCCGGTTTTGGCGCAATCGCTTACGATCACCTTGCCGAAGGAAAGCACCGCTATATCGCTTACCCCGGCGCTGATATCCACAATCATGGTGCCATAGGCCTCGTCCATGGGCAGGCCCGCGCCTAGGGCGGCGGCCAGGGAACGGTTCAAAAGCTGCGTGCGGCGCATGCCCGCGTCAAACATCGTGGAAATCAACGAGCGCTTTTCCATCTCGTTAACCGCCGTGGGCAGGGCCAGAATGGCGCGGGGGCGCGCGAACATATGCTTGCCGATAGCCTTGAGCACAAAGCCCTTCAGCATAAAGCTAACCAGCTCATAATCTGAAATGGTGGCGTCGCGCAGGGGACGGATTGCCAGGATGTTGCCGGGCGTGCGGCCGATCATGCGCTTGGCTTCCTCGCCAAAGGCCAGGATATCGCGCGTGTCGCGGTCGATAGCCACAACGGTGGGCTCGCGCAGCACGATGCCCTTGCCCTTCATGTAGATCAGGATTTGC
The DNA here is from genome assembly GCA_900550955.1 of uncultured Eubacteriales bacterium. Classification (GTDB taxonomy): domain Bacteria; phylum Bacillota; class Clostridia; order Christensenellales; family Aristaeellaceae; genus Limiplasma. The sequence continues at coordinate 19,605 of URUF01000005.1, forward strand.
GAGGTGCCAAGATCGATCCCGATATCGCTGATGCTTGCCATTCTGCCATACTCCTTTTCCACTGGTTTAGGGCACAGCAAAATAAGCGCATGCGCCTGTTACAATCATATTCGCCGAAGGAAAGACAAATCCTGCTTGAGATGGTATAAAGCCCTGCCTCAGCCCCGGTATTTGCGCCGCGTGGCCTCGCCCCCGCGCAGGTGACGGACGGACTTGTTGTACGCAAGCACGTTTCGCACATGGCGGTACAGCGTTTGGTTCAGCTGCGGCAGGCGTTCGTCCATGTCCTTGTGAACGGAGGATTTGCTCACGCCAAAGTGCTTTGCCGCATCGCGCACAGTAGCGCCCGTATCGGCAATGTATTGGCCAATGCGTATGCATCGTTCCTGAATGTGCGGATGCACTGTACCATCTCCCCAAAAACATTTGGGAAAGGATATGCGCCCGGCAGGGGTAAATTGCATGGCAAACGCATTGGGGCAGCAGAAAGGGGAACCGGCAATTACGCGGTTCCCCTTTTGTACGGTGATGAAACGTTACTTGGCAGCCTTGGCCTTGATAGCGGCATGGGCTGCGGCCAGGCGCGCGATCGGCACGCGGAAGGGCGAGCAGCTCACGTAGTTGAGGCCTACATTGTGGCAGAACTCGATGGTGGACGGATCGCCGCCGTGCTCGCCGCAGATACCCAGCTTGATGTTGGGACGGGTTTCACGGCCCAGCTTGGCGGCCATCTTCACCAGCTTGCCTACGCCGTCCTGATCCAGGCGGGCGAAGGGATCGCTTTCAAAGATCTTATTATCGTAGTAAGCGCCCAGAAACTTGCCGGCGTCGTCACGGCTGAAGCCGAAGGTCATCTGGGTGAGGTCGTTGGTGCCGAAGGAGAAGAATTCGGCCTCCTCGGCGATCTCATCGGCGGTGACGGCGGCGCGCGGGATTTCAATCATGGTGCCTACATGGTAGTCAAGCTCCATGCCCTGCTCGGCAAAGACCTTCTTGGCGGTTTCCACCACGATGGCCTTTACGAACGCCAGCTCCTTCTTGGAGCCAACCAGCGGGATCATGATTTCAGGCACGATGTCGTAGCCGCATTCCTTCTTTACCTTGATGGCGGCCTGCAATACGGCGCGGGTTTGCATCTCGGCAATTTCAGGATAGGTTACGGCCAGGCGGCAGCCGCGATGGCCCATCATGGGGTTGGACTCGTGCAGGGCGTTGATCTTGTGGATAACTTCCTCGGTGCTGATGCCAAGGTTCTTTGCCAGGCCCTCGATTTCCTCGGTCATGTCCACATGGGGCACGAACTCATGCAGCGGGGGATCCAGATAACGCACGGTCATGGGCCGGCCCTCCAAAGCCTTGTACATGGCTTCAAAGTCGCCCTGCTGCATGGGCAGGATCTTCGCCAGCGCCTTTTCGCGCTGCTCCTTGGTATCGGAAAGGATCATCTCGCGCACAGCCGCGATGCGGTCCGCCTCGAAGAACATGTGCTCGGTACGGCACAGGCCGATGCCCTCCGCGCCAAAGGCCACAGCCTGCTTGGTGTCGCGCGGATTATCGGCATTGGTGCGCACGGTGAGGGTGCGGGCCTTGTCCGCCCAGCTCATGAAGCGGGCGAAATCGCCAGAAATCGCAGCCTCTACGGTAGCGATCTGGCCGTCGTATACGTTGCCGGTGGAGCCGTCCAGGGAGATGAAATCGCCCTCGTGATAGGTTTTGCCGCCAACGGTCAGGGTCTTTTCTTCCTCGTTAATCTTCAGCTCGCCGCAGCCAACCACCGCCGCGCGGCCCATGCCGCGGGCAACAACAGCCGCGTGGGAGGTCATGCCGCCAAATACGGTCAGAATGCCCTGGGAGAAGTCCATGCCCTCGATATCCTCAGGCGTGGTTTCGCGGCGCACAAGGATGACCTTTTCCTTATTCTTGCCATGCTCGGCAGCCTCGTCGGCAGTGAAGTAGATACCGCCGGTAGCGGCGCCGGGGGAGGCGGGCAAGCCCTTGGCAATAACGGTGGCGGCCTTCAGGGCGGCGGCGTCAAAGTTGGGATGCAGCAGGCTATCAAGCTGCTTGGGCTCCACCTTCAAAACGGCCTCTTCCTCGCTCAAAACGCCTTCGTCCACCAGGTCTACGGCAATCTTCAAAGCGGCGGCGGCGGTGCGCTTGCCGTTACGGGTTTGCAGCATGTACAGCTTGCCGCGCTCGATGGTGTACTCCATATCCTGCATATCGCGGTAATGGGCTTCCAGCTTGCCGGCGATATCAATGAACTGCTGGTACACCTCGGGCATCTGCTCCTGCAGGTGGGAGATGGGTTCGGGCGTGCGGATGCCGGCCACAACATCCTCGCCCTGCGCGTTGAGCAGGTACTCGCCGTAGAGCTTCTTTTCGCCGGTGGAGGGGTTGCGGGTAAAGGCAACGCCGGTGCCGGAGGTTTCGCCCATATTGCCAAACACCATGCTCTGCACGTTAACGGCGGTGCCCCAGTCGCCGGGGATGTCGTTCATGCGGCGGTAGTAGATGGCGCGGGGGTTGTCCCAGCTGCGGAACACGGCCTTTACGGCCTCCATCAGCTGCGTGGTGGGATCCTGCGGGAAATCGACGCCCATATGCTTTTTGTAGATTTCCTTGAAGCGCGCCACGACTTCTTTCAGGTCCCCGGCGGTCAGGTCGCGGTCAAACTTAACGTTCTTCTTCTCCTTGAACTCGTCCAGAACGGCTTCAAACTCGCTCTTGGGAATCTCCATAACCACGTCGGAGAACATGGCGATAAAGCGGCGGTAGGCGTCATAGGCGAAGTGCTCGTTGTTCGTGAGCTTTGCCAGGCCAACAACGGCCTTGTCCGTCAGGCCCAGGTTGAGGATGGTATCCATCATACCCGGCATGGAGGCGCGGGCGCCGGAACGCACGGATACAAGGAAGGGGTTCTCCTCATCGCCAAACTTTTTGCCGGCAATCTTCTCGGTTTCCTTCATCGCGGCAAGAATCTGATCGACGATATCCTGGCCGATGACCTTGCCATCCGTGTAGTAGCGGGTGCAGGCCTCGGTAGTAACGGTGAAGCCCTGGGGAACGGGCATGCCAAGGTTGGTCATTTCAGCCAGGTTGGCGCCCTTGCCGCCAAGCAGCTCGCGCATGTTGGCGTTACCCTCTTTGAACAGGTATACATACTTCGTCATAGGGTCTTTTTTCCTCCTCGTTCATTTGGTGAGGACGAATCACCGGCGGAATCCCTCCCCAATGCTCATCCTTCCTCTTAACTGATTTAGTATACACGGGAATTGGAAAGATTTCAATATGAAAATCTTTAATTTTGGAATATCTGGTTTGGAATGGGCATATGCAGGGCAAATTTTGACGCCAAATTTGAAATGTATGGAAACAGCCATGGAGAACGGGCGTTCCTTGTACTGTTTCCAAACGCATGCAACGCGAGAAAGAACTTGCCAGCTTTGACACAGGAGCGCAGATGCTTTGCGTAAAAACCGCCTTGAAGCGCGAATATACAACTGGAGTGGTTGGAAGCGGCGGCGTCCTTGCGTTTCAAAGACGGCCATGCTATAATCTTCCATGAATGATGCAGCAAATCTGTTGCCGAGAGGAATGAGCATTACGTTGACGCGAAAAAGGAAGGCGGCATGCCTGGCGGAGGCCTTTTTGCTGCCGGTTTCACTGTTTATAGTGATTATGGCGTTATGCGGCGTTTTTCCTTTTGGGGATCGTTCGCTGCTTTTGTGGGATGCGGAAGGGCAGTACATAAGCTTTTTGGCTGCTTGGCGGCGGGTGCTTTTGGGCCAGGCGGACCCTTTTTATACGCTCTCCCGCACGCTGGGAGGCAGCATGGTAGGGCTGGTGTCGTACTATTTGGCGTCGCCTATCAACGTACTGCTGGCGCTATTTCCTGAAACAGAAATGCCAAATGCCTTCGCATGTATCGTTTTGCTGAAAATAGGGCTGTGCGGCTTAAGCTCTATGGCGTATTTTGGGCTGGGGCGCCAAATGGGCCCCAAGGCGCGGCTGTTTTCCACAACCTACGTGCTAATGGGCTTTGTGGCCTGCTATTTTTGGGATATTATGTGGCTGGACGGCATTGTACTCCTGCCTTTGATTGCTTGGGGAATTGAGGATATTGTGAGCCGGAAACAATCGTTTCGCTATCTTATCTCCCTGGCTATGGCGCTATGGAGCAATTACTATATTGGCTACATGCTTTGCTTGTTTTCGGCGCTATATTTTGTATATGTATGTGCGCTGGAAAAGGGCAGGGTTCGCTTTTGGGCTGCCGCCATGCGTTTTGCAGGCGCTTCTTTGCTGGCGGGAGGCCTGGCGGCGGTTATGCTGGTTCCGGCATTTTATGCCCTTCGGCAGGGCTATTCCGTGTTCAGTTTGCAAGAGCTTTCAATGGCTCGCCGCTTTCCCATGATTGAGCTGGCTACAAAGCTCTTTACAGGCGCGGTGGATTATGGCCAGGTGCGCACGAGTGGGCTTCCCGCAATGTATGTGGGCATCCCCGTGCTGGCGCTGGCGTTCAGCTTTTTTTTGAACAGCGCCATTCCATTGAAGAAACGTGTTTGCGCGGCCGGGTTTGTGCTTATATTTCTGATCAGCTTTCAAAATGATGCGCTCTATTCGTTATGGCATGGGTTTGAATCCCCCAACGGCATGCCCGCGCGCTTTTCGTTTATATTTTCTTTTCTGCTGTGTGGATTAGCTGCTTTTGCATTTCAGAAAATCCATGAGATGGAACGGCACGTCTTTGCAAGAAGAATGGTTGCTTTGGCCGGCGCTTTTTTTGTAGGATGCTGTATTCTTTTTCAGAGCTTGCCAACGTACTTAGCTTCTGAAACCGTTTGCTTTGATGTGGCGTGCTTTCTGTTATCCTGCGTTCTTATTGTTGCGCTGCGCGCCGCCGGACGCCGCCGCCGGGCTTTTGCGTTTGCGGGATTATGCGCCTTGCAGGCGGCGTGCCTTGTTGCGAACGGCTATTTTTCCATCCATAGACTGGAAGAAGTGGATGGCTTCCGAATGAGCGCCTACTGTCAGGAGCTTGCGGAAAAGCAGCCGTTGTTTGAACGCCTTACGCAGGCAGACGGCGTTTACAGAATCGAAACCAATGACGCGCGCAATGAAAACGATGCGCTCCAATATGGGTATGCAGGCCTTAGCCATTATAGCTCGGATGTGCAGGAAAATTTGGCGGGTTTTTTCTCAAAAATGGGGCAGCGCCAGCTGTATATGCGGTTTGATAACGCGAATGGCCTGACCCCTGTGGCGGAGAGCCTGTTGGGCGTGCGTTTCTTGCTGTGGCGGGAGGGGGCCTCCCTTGCGCAAACGCCATATGCGGGGTACTGGCCGCTGTGGCGGGAAGGGGAGATTGTAGCCTATGAAAACCCCTATGCCTTGCCCATAGCGGTAATGGTGCCGGAAAAGCAAACGCAGGATCCCCTTGCCAGCGAGAATCCCTTTATCAACCAGAATGCGCTGCTGTCCGATTGGCTTGGATACGAGGTTAAGGCTTTGGAATTGGCGGAAATAAAAGAGCAGGCGCGTCAAGGGGATATGCTCCATGTTCGCTTTTCCACTACGGATGACGCGGCGTTTTACTTTCATTCCTCCGGCACGTGGTTTTCCTTAAATGGCTCCGGCATGGAAAACCATGAACGGTTTGCTGGCTGCGTGATGCTTCCGCAGGCGGAGGCCGAAGTGGAGATGGATATTTTTGTGGGAGATACCCAGGAAACATTCTTCCATCTCGCCGTTGTAAACGACGAGGTTTTTGAACAGGCGATGCACACGCTGGCAAAGCATGCCTGCGAGGTTCGCAGCGAGGCGGATTCTGTTTTCCATCTCAACGCCACGGCGGATGCGGAGCATTCGCAGCTTTTGCTAACGCTTCCATACGACGCGGGCTGGAAGGTATGGGTGGACGGAGAAGCGCAGGATACGACGATGCGCTATCATACATTGCTGGCGGTAAATCTGCCTGAGGGCAGCCATGAAATAACCCTGCGATTTGTTCCTTATGGCCTTCAAATGGGCGGAATGATCAGCCTGCTAGCCTTCGTACTTGGAATGGGATGGTGGCTTGTACTGAACAGGAAGGAACGCGCGAGGGTTAAAAAGGGATAAATGGGTTTAAAATAAGGGAGAAAGCTTGCTTTTGAAACGGCTTTTGGGAGGCAGGAAATAGATTGGCAATTCCATACAGCCGCACCATTATCGGCGGCGTGCCTTGGTACAGCGTGCTGATTGTAGCGGGAATTCTTTTAGCCATTTGCCTTGCGGAGCGTGAGGAAAAAAGGCTAGGTCTGCCCAGGGATACGGCGATTGACCTGGCGCTTGTTGTAGTGCCGTGCGGAATCATTGGGGCTAGGCTGTATTATGTGGTCATGAGCTGGGAGCTCTTTCGCCGCAACCCCATTTCCATCCTGTATATTTGGCAGGGGGGCATCGCCATTTATGGCGGGGTGCTTGGCGGAGCGCTTGGGGCGTGGGCATATGCCAGGCGCAAGAAGCTTTCGTTTCTCCGGCTTGCGGATATCGTAGCGCCGGGGCTGCTGCTGGCGCAAGCCATTGGCCGGTGGGGCAACTATTTTAATATGGAGGCGTATGGGCCCCAGATCGGCAACCCGCAGTTTCAGTTTTTTCCCATTGGCGTGCTGATTCCCTCCAACGGCGGATACGTATGGCACATGGCTACCTTCTTTTACGAATCGCTATGGAACCTGGCTGGCTTTTTGGCGCTGTGGCTTATCCGAAAGCGCCAGCGCAGGGCGGGCGGCTTGTTTTGCTGGTATTTGCTTATCTATGGCAGCGGGCGATTTATCATTGAGCAGCTGCGCGAGGATAGCCTGTATCTGGGAGGCCTGCGCGTATCGCAGTACCTAAGCCTGGCGCTGTGCGCGCTGGCGGCGGGCGCGCTCCTGCGGTGGGCGAGCCGGGGCGATAAGCGCTGGTTCGCCATTGCGGTTGGCTGCCTGATTGCCTGGCTGGCACGCTGGGCCTGCCTGGAAAGGTACGGCTTGTACGCCCTGTTATGGGCCGCGCCGCTGGCAGCCGCGCTGTGGCTGACGCGGCGCGGAGGCGCGCCGGTATGGCTGCTGGGCTTTGCAGCCGCGCTGGATGGCCTGGGGCTGCTGGCCGCCTGGCTGGGAGGGCCGCTTTCCGCGGGCTTTGCCGCGCACCTGCACACGCTGCTGTGCAGCTTGAGCCTGCCGGTATATGTAGCCGCGCTGTGCCAAAACGATAGGGAAATGCCGCACGAATGATGGGAGGAGCCAGCGTATGCCGGTAGGAACCTTCAAAAACACGCTATATGGGCTTGCCCTGCCGGTGCTGGGCAAGCGCTGCCTGTGGAGCAAGGCCAGCGGAGGCGCGTCCGCTGAAAAGGTTGGCCGGGCGCTTCTGAAAAGGCGCGCCGTTGGGGCGTGTATCCAGCGCTTTGAAAACGGCCGTTTGACGGAATGCATTACCGCGGGCTATGCGGCGCTGGAGCCCGAAAAGCGCCCTGTAACGCCGGATACGGTATTCCGCACGGCTTCCATAGCCAAAATGGCGAGCGCGCTGTTGGTGTTCCGGCTGCAAACGCTTGGCAGGCTGCATGTGAAGGAGGATATTTCCGAGCTGGCGGGGTATGCGATACGCAACCCCTATTATCCGCACGCGCCCATTACGCTGGGCATGCTATTGTCCCATACCTCCAGCATCGTGGATTCGCCGGCCTATTTTGCGGCCTTTGAGAAGAAAACGCCGCTTGAAGATTTGCTGCGGGATGGCGAAGCGTTTCGCAAAACGCTTCCTGGCGCTGGCTTCTGTTACAGCAATTTAGCGGCGGGCATGGTGGCCTGCCTGCTGGAGAGGCGCTTTGGCGTGAGCTTTGAAACGCTTGCGCAGCGGGAGCTGTTTGCGCCGCTTGGCGTGCGGGCGACGTTTGACCTTTCAACGCTGAACGCTCGGGAAACGGCGGACGCCTATCGCGTGCTGCCTATGGGCCGCGCCTTTGACGCTTCCGCGCGCATCCGCGGGGCCGCGCCCCTGTGCGAGCCAGACCCGCAGCGCCACTATCTGCTGGCTTCAGGCGGGCTGTTCCTATCCGCGCCAGAGCTGGCGCGCCTGGCGGCGGCAGCCGCTGCGGGCGCGGACGGCTTTTTGGATGCGCAAAGCCTGGCGCAAATGCGCGCGCCAATCGCCGGCTGGCCGGATCAGGCCGTGCGCATGCGGCATGGCATGGGGCTTTTGTGCTTGGAGGACAGCCGCATATGCGGCCGCGCCCTTTGGGGCCATCAGGGCTTTGCCTACGGCGCGGTAAACGGCGTATTTTTTGACGAACGGGGCTGCGGCTTTGCCTTGCTCAACAGCGGCTGCAGCGAGCAGCGCATTGGGCATTTGGCCCTGATAAACCGTGATTTGATCGCACAGTTGATGAACTAACGGGGTGCATGAACCGATGAAGGATACGGTACGCGAAATTACGGAGGATAGGCGCGGCGCGCTTGTGACCTTTGAAGGCGGCGAGGCATTGTGGTTTGGCCGGGCCGCCTGGCGCGAGCACGCGTCCATTGCCGTTGGCGATGAGGAGGATGTGGAGGCGCTTAAAGCCTGGCTGCTGCCCCGGCAATATCCCGAGGCGCTTAACTATGCCGTGAGCCTGCTGGCCGCGCGGGCGCGCGCCAGCGGCGAAATCCGCCAGAAGCTGCGCCTGCGCCGCTATATGGACGATACGATTGAAATGGTGGAATACAAGCTGGAAAAGGAGAAGCTGCTGGACGACAGGGCCTTTGCGCGCGAATGGGCCGCCTCCTGCGCCAGGCGGCAGATGGGCAAAAGCCGCATTTTGCAGGAGCTGCGGCGCAAGGGGATTTCCCGGGAGCTGTGCGAGCAGGCGCTTGAAGAGCTGGACGGCGATGAGGGCGGCGCGGCGGCGGCCGCGCTGGCGGCAAAGCTTTTGCGCCGCTATGGCAAAGAGCCGGACCGGCGCAAGGCCATGGGCAAGCTGCTGGCCGCCATGGCGCGCAGGGGATATAGCTATGAGGAGGCGCGCCAGGCCGTGGAAGCCGCGCTGGCCGAGCTGGATGAATGATAAAAAAGCAGGCCGTTAACGGCCTGCAATACAAAAGGAGCTGCGCTATGAACATTCGAATCGTAACGCCCGCCGACGCGGAGCGCCTGCTAAGCATTTATGCGCCTTACGTAACCCAAACGGCGATTACCTTTGAATATGACGTGCCTTCCGTAAACGAGTTTGCGCAGCGAATCGCAAGCACGCTGCGCAAATACCCCTATCTGGCGGCGGAGCAGGATGGGAAACTCCTTGGCTATGCCTATGCGGGCTGCTTCCATGCGCGCGCGGCTTATGATTGGGCTGTTGAAACCTCCATTTATGTGGATTGGGAGGCGAAGGGGAAGGGCGTTGGCGGAAGGCTGCACCGGGCGCTGGAGAACGTGTTGAGGAAGCAGGGAATCCTGAATATGAACGCGTGCATCGCATATCCTGAAACGGAGGACGCTTATTTGACCAAAAACAGCGTGGAATTCCATGCGCACATGGGCTATCGCTGGGTGGGGCGGTTCCGGCAGTGCGGGTACAAGTTTGGCCGCTGGTACGATATGGTTTGGATGGAAAAGCATATTGGAGAGCATTGCGGGAACCAGCCGCCGCCCAGGCCCTTTGCCGGGATATGCGATGAGCTGGGAAAAGCAATCGCGTTGGATGAAGAATGAGGCAATGGGGAAAACCCAGGCGCAGTTAGGAATTGTTTGAACGAAAAAGCGGACGGCCGCAAAAGGCCATCCGCAAAGAAGCCCAAAGGCTGCCGCCTATCCGGCGGTCAGGAATATTTTTCTACGTGGCGGCGAATGGCGGCGAAGGTTTCGTCGCTCAGGTCGTGCTCAATTTTGCAGGCGTCGGCTAGCGCTACCTCCTCGCTGACGCCAAGGCGGATCAAAAAGCTGGAAAGCAGGTTGTGGCGTTCAAGGATTGGCTTGGCAATGGCTTCGCCGCGCTCGGTAAGGGTGATGCGGTTATCGTCGCCCATCAAAATATAGCCGTTTTCACGCAGGCGTTTCATGGCAAAGCTTACGGAGGGCTTGGTAACGTTGAGCCGCGCGGCAATATCCACCGAACGGGCGGAGCCGTTCTCCTGGCAAAGCATCAAAATAGCCTCGAGATAATCCTCGGCGGATTCATGGATATTCATAAAAAGACCTCCTTTTCGTAATCGTAGCATATTTTGGGAAGAAAAACAACCATCCGTTCAAAGGCAAGTCGCGCCGCCGTCATGTTGACAGCAAACGGGCGATAGGATAGAATAAGATTCCATGTAAATGGGGCGAAACAAGCGGAGGTGCGTAGCGGCATGGAACTGGTACTCATTGCCATTGGCCTTTCGATGGACGCTTTTGCGGTGGCGCTGTGTAAAGGATTGGGCATGAGGCGCATCAATTATGGACATGCATTGGTTATTGCGCTGTTCTTTGGTGTTTTTCAGGGGATTATGCCGCTGATCGGCTGGTTTTTGGGCACGCAATTTGCCATGTACGTTATGCCGGTAGACCATTGGGTTGCCTTTGTGCTGCTTGCCTATATCGGCGGCAAAATGATTTGGGACGCGCTGCATGAAACCGATGAAGGCGCGGCCTGCGAAATGGATCAGCGCCTGGATATCAGGGAATTGTTCATCATGGCGGTGGCCACCAGCATCGACGCGCTGGCTGTGGGCATTACCTTTGCCTTTTTGCAGATGGATATCCTCCCGGCAGTGCTTTTGATCGCCAGTATTACATTCGGGCTTTCCCTGCTTGGCGTGATCATTGGCAACCGCTTTGGCAACCGCTTTCAAAAAAAGGCGGAAATCACAGGCGGAGCGGTGCTGGTGCTCATCGGCGTCAAAATCCTGCTGGAGCATTTGGGCGTGCTATGAGGGGTTCTCCTCGTCCCTGACGGGGCTATGGAAGCACGGGGCGAACCAGTCGGTATCCTTGAGAGCCGCAAGCTGCTCGCGGGAAATAACGGTGTTTGTGCCCAGGCAGGCGTTGCAGCGATAGCCGCATTCGGGGCAAACGCAGGCCATGCGTTCGGTTTCGGATTGAATCATATATGTTTCGCAATGCGGGCAGCCACAGCGCACAGCAAAACCCCCTCCCGATATGGAATACAGCTATTGTAGCACACCCGGCCAGGAAACGCAAAGCAAAGAACAGGCGCGGAAGGAGAGTATCAAAATGCGAAAGAAACTGGCCCTTCTTGCGCTGGCGGTGTTGGCGCTATGCGCGCTTAGCGGCTGCAAGCAAAACCCCAGCGAGGAAAAGCTATATGCAAAGCTGATCGGCCGCTTTGAAAACGCCGGGTATGCGTGCGCGCTTTCAAAGCTGGAGGAAAGCGACCCTGGGCGCGACGTGCCAATTTATAACGCGAGCGTGTGGCACAGGCTGATGGTGGACGGGGAAGAAATCCTTGTTTACTTTGACGAGAGCAACCGCGCGGATTACCTTTGCGGGCGCGTTGACGAGGAGAAATATGGGCATGCCGCCCGGTTTGGATTGCGCTTTGTGCTTGTATATCCAGGGGATGACGAGGGCGTGCTCAAGGTGCTCAAAAGCCTGGAGGACGCCGCGTAAGGGCAATGACACAGCCAAAAAAGAGGGCTTCCCAAACGAGTGGGAAGCCCTTTTTTTGGCACTTTCTGCGCCTGCGTCAGCGCACGCGCTGGTCGCCCCAGAAAAACAGCGCAACCGTGCCCGGGCCGGTATGGCTGCCGATGGTGGTGCCCACGCTATAAATCTCCACCTTGCCATTCAGCTTGGGGAAGCGTTCCTCTACCAAGCGGGCCACGGCCTGCGCGTCCTCCAGGCAATCGGAGTTGGAAATATAGCACTTGCCGCTGTAATCCAGCCCATCCTGCGCGTGCTCGGCCATTTGGTTTACAATTTCGCGAATGACCTTGCTCTTGCCGCGAATTTTGAAGCGGGGAATCAGGCGGCCCAGATCATCCATGTTAAGCAGGGGCATATCCTAAGCACCGTGCCAAACCAGCCGCTGGCCTTGGAGATGCGCCCGCCCTTCACATAGAAGGTTAAATCCGTGGAGAAAAACCAGTGATGCAGCTTGAGCTTGTTGCTTTCCGCCCAATGATACGCTTCCTCCACCGTTTTCCCTTGGTCGCGCAGGTCGGCCAGCTTGTCCATAAGCAGGCCGTAGCCGGAGGACGCGCCCAGGGAATCCACAATGTAAATGGAGCGCTCAGGGTACTTGGCCTTGAGCTCGTCCCGGGCGATTAGGGCGGAGTTGCTCACGCCGGAAATGCCGCTGGACAGGCTCACGTGCAGGATGTCCAGCCCCTGCTCCAGAAACGGGGTGAAGTAGCTTACAAACTCATCCGCGTTCACTTGGGAGGTGCGGGTTTCCGCGCCGTTGGCCATGGCCTGATAGAAGGTGTCAAAGGGCATGGATTTGCCAAGATCATCGTCGTACATCACGCCGTCAAGCATGTAGTGGAAGCAGACGTAATGGATGTCCCGCGATTGGAAGTGCTGCTCGCTGAGGTCGGCGGTGGAGCAGCAGCTAAGTACGTAATTGCTCATGGAGTGGTCACTCGCTTTCTGTATCCTGCGGCCGTATTCAGGCCGCGTTTACTATCTTCGGCCTAAAAAGGGAAATTCCTGCTATTCGCCCTCATATTCCACTTGGGTTAATTCCAAACCGCAGGCCGGCGCGGTAACGCCCAGGGCCAAACGATCGCCGGTGTCCAGCGCGCGCTGGAAGGCGCCGGCGTCCAGGCGGCCCATGCCAATATCCAGCATGGTGCCCGCAATGATGCGAACCATGTTGTACAGAAACGCGTTGCCGCGCACGGTGAGGGTAAGCATGCTGCCGCTCTGGGCAAGGCTAGCCTCTTCCAACGTGCGGACGGTGGTTTTGGCCGTGCCGCCCGAGGCCTGGAAGGCCACAAAGTCATGCGTGCCCAGCAGGCATTGCAGGCTTTGGCGCATGCGCTCCACATCCAGCGCCTGGGGCACGTGGGCGGTGAGGTCGCGCAGAAGCGCGCTGGCATGCGGCGCGTTGTGAATGCGGTAGGTATAGCGCTTGCCGCGCGCGTCAAAACGCGCGTGAAAATCGGACGGTACAGCGCGGCCGGCCAGCACGCGGATATCGCGCGGCAGGCAGGTGTTGAGCGCAAAAGGGTATTTCTCTGGCGGAATATGGCTGAAGGTATCAAAATGCGCCCGCTGGCCCATGGCATGCACGCCCGCGTCGGTGCGGCTTGCCCCCGTTACGCGGATGGCTTCGCCGGTGAGCTTGAAAAGCGCTTCTTCCACGCGCTGCTGCACAGCCACCGCGTTTTCCTGAAGCTGCCAGCCCGCGTAGGCGGTGCCGTCATAGCTGATGGTGAGCAAAACGCGGTGCGTGCCTTCCTGCGGCGCTTCCCGGATGATGGGCGCAAGCCGGCTCATTTGACCCACATCCCGCAAAGAATGGTGACCGCCAGCGTACCGATGGTAACAAGCAGCGCATACGCGTCATTTTTGGTATACTTAAGCACGCGCAGGCGGGTGCGGCCCTCGCCGCCATGATAGCAGCGCGCCTCCATGGCCATGGCCAGGTCGCCCGCGCGGCGGAACGCGCTTACAAACAGCGGCACCAGCAGCGGAATCATCGCCTTGGCGCGCTTGATAAGGTTGCCGCTTTCAAAATCGGCCCCGCGCGCCATCTGGGCTTTCATGATCTTATCGGCTTCCTCAATGAGCGTGGGGATGAAACGCAGGGCGATGGTCATCATCATTGCCAGCTCATGGGCGGGGAAATGAATCGCCTTGAGCGGCCTTAAAAGCATCTCGATGCCATCGCTGAGGGCGACGGGCGAGGTGGTAAGCGTGAGGATGGACGTGCCCGCCACCAGGAAGATCAGCCTCATGCTGAAATGCACCGCCGTGGTGAAGCCCTCCCGGGTTACGCGCAGGAAGCCCCAGTGAATCCAAACGGTTGTGCCGCTGGAAAAAAACAGGTTGAGAAGAAAGGTTAAAATCAACAGGAAGCGCAGCGGCTTAACGGATTTTAAAAGCCGCTTGGGCGTAAGCCCGGACAGCTTGGATACCGCCAGCAGGTACCCCAAGGGGATAATGTACCATAACGGGCTGGTAACGCAGAAGATGATTGCGATATAGAAAATGGTGAGGATGATTTTTGTACGGGGGTCCAAGCGATGAACGACCGTATCGCCAGGCATATACTGGCCGAGGGTGATATCTCTGAGCATCAGGCGTCCTCCTTTCCGGCCAGCCGGAGGATAGCGTCGCGCACCTGGGAAAGCGTGTACAAATCATCCGGCAGGGAAAAGCCCTCGGCAATCAGCGCATGGGTAAGCTCCGCCGCCTGCGGCACGCCCAGCCCGATGGAGCGCAGGGTATCCTGCTGGGTAAACACCTCGCGCGGGGCGCCGCTCATCACCAGCTTGCCATGGCTCATCACCACAAGGCGCGTGGCGAGGGTGGAAATATCGTCCATGCTGTGGCTGACCATGACGACGGTTAGGCCGCCCGCCGCGTGCAGCTCCCGGATCATGGCAAGGATGCTGCGCCGCCCGGCGGGGTCGAGGCCTGCGGTGGGCTCGTCCAAAATGAGCACCTTGGGCTGCATGGCCAAAACGCCCGCGATGGCTACGCGGCGCATCTGCCCGCCGCTGAGCTCAAAGGGCGAGCGCTCCGCCGTGGTTTCATAGTCCAGGCCGACGCGCTGCATGGCGCCGCGCACGCGCCGGTCGATCTCTTCATCCGGCAGTCCCATGTTTTTGGGGCCAAAGGCGATATCCTTGGCCACGGTTTCCTCAAACAGCTGGTATTCGGGGTACTGGAATACCAGCCCCACCTTTTTGCGTACCTCCAAAAGGCTTACGCCCTTTTCGGAAAGGTCCAGGCCGTCCACCACCACGCGGCCGGAGGTGGGCTTTACCAGGCCGTTCAAGTGCTGCACCAGCGTGGTTTTGCCGCTGCCGGTATGGCCCAAAAGGCCAATAAACTCGCCGTCCTCAATGGTAAGGCTCACATCATGCAGGGCTGTGGCGGCAAAGGGGCTGCCGGGCATATAGGTATGGGTAAGATGCTCTACTTGGATGGGCATAGCGCTTTTTTCAGCTCCTTTACCATATCGGCTACCGTAAGCACGCCCGCGGGCAGGGCCATGCCGCGCGCGTTGAGCTGCATGGCCAGGTCGGCCATGGGGGGCACGTCCAGCCCAAGCGCCTTGATTTCCTCCACGTGAGAAAACACCTCGGCGGGCGTGCCGTCCAGCGCGATATGGCCTTTGTCCAGCACCACTACGCGGTCCGCCACGGCGGCCTCCTCCATAAAATGGGTAATCCATACGACCGTCATACCCTGCTCGCGGTTCAAGTTGCGCACGGTATTCAGCACGTCGGTACGGCCGGAGGGGTCCAGCATGGCGGTGGCCTCGTCCAGAATCATCACCTCGGGCTGCATGGCCAAAACGCCCGCAACGGCCACGCGCTGCTTTTGCCCGCCGCTGAGCATATGCGGGGCAAAGCTGGCGCGCTCGGTCATGCGCACGGCGGCCAGCGCCTGATCAATGCGGGGGATCATCTCCTCCTGCGGCACGCCCAGATTTTCCAGGCCAAAGGCCACGTCCTCGCGCACCACATTGGCCACGATCTGGTTATCCGGGTTCTGGAACACCATGCCCGCGTGGCGGCGCACGTTCCAGACCTCCTCCTCGGCGGCGGTATCCAGGCCGCATACCAGCACGCGCCCCTCCGTGGGCAGGTAAAGGGCGTTCATAAGCTTGGCAAGCGTGCTTTTGCCGCTGCCGTTATGCCCCAAAACCGCCACAAACGAGCCCTTTTCAATCTCAAGGCTCACATGCTCCACCGCGGGGGCGCCGCCTTCCTCGTATTGATAGCAAACGTTCTGCGTTTGCACAGGGAATGCCGGGTTTTGTGTCTGCATGGAATGCTCCTTTTCCGCTTAGTGGGGAAGCAGGGCGCCGTCTATGCCGCAAAGCAGCTGCGGGTCGTTTTCGCGCGCCCAGGCAACGGCGCTCAGGCGGTCATGCTCCAGCTGCCTAGCCAGCTCCTCCAACGAGTCAAACGTGATTTCCGGCCTGAGAAAGGCGCAATACCGAAGCATGAGCCGCCTGCCGTACAGGTCGTGATCCGGATGCCCCAGCAGGTGGGCCTCCACGGTGGGCATCCCATCCGGCACGGTGGGGTGCCGCCCCTGGTTTAAGATGCACACATAGCCGCGCCCCTCGCCCAATACCTCCGCAACGCCGATGTAAACGCCCTCCCTGGGCCAATCACGGCTTTGAGGGTCGTAAGCGATGTTGGCGGTGGGAAAGCCTAGGCGGCTGCCCAAGCGCTTGCCGCGCACCACCTGCCCCCGCAGGGTGAAGCCGGGGGCGCCCATGGGGGATGCGGATACGCTCATGGGCACGCTCCTTTCCGCTGGGAAATGTCAAAAGCGTGAGTATTATACTTCATAAGAAGAAGAAACGCAAATGAAAATGCAACTTGCCTCAACAAGGGGGACTATTGTATAATAAACTTGCTTTTATGCGCCTGCGAGGCTCGCGCGGGCTATGAAACGAAAGGAACGAGAAAACGGATGCGCAAAGCGATTTTTTCTGCGATGAGTGTGGTATTGGCAGTATTGGTAGCGGCTTTGGCCTTTTTGATTCCTTCGGGCGCGGTTACCGAGGACGCGCAGGCGCGCTATAACGAAGCTATGAGCGGCGGGAAGGACGCATGGGACGAGGACGCCGCCCTGCCCAAGCCCTACGCCGTGTTAGCCAGCGCCGTGTTCAGCGACATTTTGCCCTCCGCGAACGTGGATGCGCTGCCGGTGGATTTGTTTGCGCCCGGCAGCACGCCCAAAAGTGAAAACTTTACCGAAAACGGCTACCGGGATGAAACCATCATCGTGGAGATGGACAAGCAGCGTTTCTACGACAGCGATGTGTTTATCGCCTATGTGAAAATCGCCACGCCTTCCCAGCTGCGCACGGCGGTGGCGGGGAAGAAGATCGGTTCCTCCAGCACCAACCATACAAGCACCATCAGCGCTAACTATAACGGCATCGTAGCCATCAACGGCGACTATTTTACCAAGACCAAGGCCGGATACATCGTGCGCATGGGGGAAACCTACCGCGAAAAAACCAGCAAGAACATGGATCTTTTGCTGATTGACGAAATGGGCGATTTCCATATCTACCTGCGCGGGCATGACGGGCAGGCCAACGGCGTGGCGGCGTTTCTGTCCGAGCATGAGATTGTAAACGGCTTCTTCTTTGGCCCCGCGCTGGTGGTGGATGGCGAAAAGCAGGAGATTCCGGAAAATTACCAGTTTGACCCGCATCAAAAGAACCCGCGCGCGGGCATTGCGCAGCTGGGCCCGCTCACCTATGCGCTGGTGGTGGTCAACGGCCGCACGGAGGGTTCCGAGGGCGCGACGCTGGCGGAGTTTGCCGATATCATGGCCCAGCTGGGCGCGAAGCAGGCGTACAACCTGGACGGCGGAAACAGCGCGACGCTGGCGTTCCACGGCGAGGTGTACAACGATAAGCCTCAGGCCGAGCGCTCCGTGACGGATATTATTTACTTTGCCAGCGCCATTGGCGAGTAAGGAGCGAGCATGGATACCAGCTTTGCGTTTTTGGGGCTGACTGTGCATGCCTACGGCCTGTGCGCCGCTGTGGCCGCGCTTTTGCTGCTTGTGCCCATGGGCATATTGGGCTATCGCCGCAGGCTGCCCGCGGGCACGGTGCGCGTGTTCGGCCTTATGGGAATTGTGCTGGGCGTTTTGGGAGCGCGCGCCGTATACTGCCTGTTTAACCTGTCCACCTTTATCGAAACCTATGAAAACCCCTGGCTGATGCTGTGCTTCTTTGACGGCGGGCTGGCTATGCCGGGGCTGCTTGGCGGGCTGTGCCTGGCCGCCGTGCTTACGGCGCGGTTGATGAAGGCGCGGCTGGGAACGCTTTTGGATGTGATGTGCGTGCCGGCGGGCCTAATGCTGGCCGCGCTGCGCTTTGGCGAGCGGTTTACCGATCTGGGCGTAGGCAAGGCCGTTGAGGAGGGATGGCTCACGGCGGCCGCGCCGTGGCTGTTTCAGCAAAGCCGCATGGGCGTGGCGGTGGAGTACCGGCTGAACGTGTGGGCGTATGAAGCGGCGGCGGGCCTTGCGCTGTTTGCGGCAACGCTTTTGGCGTACCGCTGGCTGCGCGGACGCAGGGGCGCTCGCCCGGGCGATACGGCGCTGTGCTTCTTCTCGCTCTATGGCGCGAGCCAGACGCTTTTGGAAAGCATGCGCGACGACGGGCATATGATGATCGTTTTTTTGCGGATTGGCCAGGTGGCGGCGGCGCTTTGTGTGCTGATTGCCTGCGGCGTATGGCTTGCGCGGTATGCGCGCATCCGGGGACGGGCCGGCGGGCGCGTATGGCTTACGGTTGGCGGAGCGCTATTGTATGTAGCGGGCGTGGCGGCGCTGGAATTTTCGCTGGACGGCCGGCTGACCTTTGGCGCGCCGTCGCTTGCGCGCGATTACGGCCTGATGGCGGCCCTGTGCGCAATGATGGCCGCGCTAACCTGTTCGCTGATGATTACGCTGAACCGCCGGCTGTACCGCGAGGCTATCACGGTGCATGTGCCGCGCGGGTGAAAGCGAAGGAGGGCCAAAATGGAAAGCTATGCCTGCGTGTGCGTTACGCCGGTGGGGCCCATAACGCTGGTGGAGCGCGGCGGCGCGCTTGTAGAGGCGCGCTTTGGCGAAGCCGTGCGGCAGGAGCTGCTTGTGAAAACGCCCGTGCTTGCAAAGGCGGAGCGGGAGCTGCTGGCCTATTTTCGCGGCGAATGCAGGGCCTTTACCGTGCCGCTGAAGCCGGAGGGCACCGCGTTTCAGCGGCGGTGCTGGGAGGCGCTTTGCCGCATCCCCTACGGGGAAACGCGCACCTATCAGCAGCAGGCGGAGGCGATTGGCAATCCGCGCGCTTGCCGCGCCGTGGGCATGGCGAATCATTTGAACCCGCTGCCTATTTTGATTCCCTGCCACAGGGTGATTGGCAAAAACGGAAAGCTGACCGGCTACGCCGGGGGAACGGCGGTTAAGGAGCTGCTTTTGCACCTGGAAACAAGCAAGAAAGGATGAGCCATATGATCCATCGCAAAACCAAAATCGTATGCACGCTGGGCCCCGCTACCGAGGAGGATGCGGTCCTGCGGGAGCTGATTCTCTCCGGCATGAACGTGGCCAGGCTGAACTTTTCCCACGGGACGCACGAAACGCATCTGCACAACATCAACCGCATCAAGGCCATCCGCAAGGAGCTAAACCTGCCCATTGCCATTATGCTGGATACCAAGGGGCCGGAGATCCGCCTGGAAACGTTTGAAAACGGCAAGGTGCAGCTTGTGAAGGGGCAAACCTTTACGCTGTGTACGCAGAGCATTGTGGGCAACGCGGAGCGCGCGTCCATCACCTATCCCGAGCTGCCGCGCGATATCCATGAGGGCACCACCATCCTGATTGACGACGGCCTGGTGGGCATGACGGTGCGCAGCCTTACCGCCAGCGAGATCGTGTGCACCGTGAACAACGACGGCGTGATTTCCGACCGCAAGGGCATCAATGTGCCGGATGTACAGCTAAGCATGCCCTACCTCAGCCAAAAGGACCGCGAGGACATCGCCTTTGGCGTGCGCAACGGCGTTGATTTCGTGGCTGCGTCCTTTACGCGCAGCGCGGAGGATATTCTGGATGTGCGCAAAATTTTCAGCGCCGAGGGACGCACCAACATTTCCATCATCGCCAAGATTGAAAATATGCAGGGCGTGCAGAACATCGATGAAATCCTTCGCGTGAGCGACGGTATCATGGTGGCGCGCGGCGATTTGGGCGTGGAAATTCCGCTGGAGCAGGTGCCCGTGATTCAAAAGATGCTCATTCACAAGGCGTATTCTTCCGGCAAGCAGGTAATCACCGCCACCCAGATGCTGGACAGCATGATGAAAAATCCCCGCCCCACCCGCGCCGAGGCCGCCGACGTGGCCAACGCCATTTACGACGGCACCAGCGCCATTATGCTTTCCGGCGAAACGGCGGCCGGCCTATACCCGGTGGAGGCCCTGCGCACCATGGCGCGCATCGCCCTTAGCGCGGAACGGGATATCAACTATCAAAAGCGTTTTAAGGAACGCGATACCGACCTTACGCCCGATGTGACCAACGCGATCTCGCACGCCACATGCACCTCCGCGCACGATTTGGGGGCCACGGCCATTCTAACGGTTACCAAGGGCGGCCGCACCGCGAAGATGATCTCCAAGTACAGGCCCAGCTGCCCTATTATTTGCTGTACGACGGATGAAACCGTGTGCCGCCAGCTAAACCTGAGCTGGGGCGTTATCCCCCTGATGATTGAGGAGGCCACCAACACGGACGATCTGTTTGAGCGCGCGGTGCAGGCCGGTGAAAACGCGGGCCTTTTGCACGACGGCGAGCTGGTTGTGATGACCGCGGGCGTGCCCCTTGGCATCAGCGGCACCACCAACCTGATGAAGGTGCATGTGGTGGGGCATATCCTGGTTACCGGCCATGGCGTGACGCAGCAAAGCTGCTGCGGCAGCCTGTGCGTATGCCGCAATGGCGAGGAAGCCATGCGCACCTTCAATGACGGCGATATTTTGGTGATTTCCCAAACCACCAATACGCTTTTGCCGCTTGTGCGCAAGGCCAGCGGCCTCATCCTGGAGGATAGCAACCCCAACGGGCATGGCGCGATTGCGGGCATGAGCCTGAACCTGCCGGTGATCATTGGCGCGGAAAACGCCACCAAGATTTTGAAAAGCGGCGCCGTGGTAACGCTGGACGCAGAGCGGGGCGTGGTGAGCTGCAATGCGGGCAATATGCTGTAACATCGAGAACTGTTCCGCAGGCGGCAGGCAAAGCGGCGATTATCCCTTTGAGCTGTGGATTCCCGTAAAACGAAAGGAAAAAGGCCAATGAACCTGTTGATCAGCGCGTGCCTGATGGGCATAAAGTGCCGCTATGACGGCGGCGCGCAAAGGCTTAGCCGCCTGGATGAACTGATGGAGCGCTATGTGCTGGTGCCTGTGTGCCCAGAGGTAATGGGAGGGCTAAGCACGCCGCGCGACCCAAGCGAGATTGTGAATGGCCGGGTGATTTCCTGCAAGGGACGCGATGTAACGGAGGCGTTTGCGAAGGGCGCGGAGGAGGCCGCCCGCATCGCGCGGATGTGCAGCTGCACCTGTGCGCTGCTCAAGGAGCGCAGCCCGTCGTGCGGCTGCGGGCAGGTTTACGACGGCACGTTCTCGGGCGCGAAGCGCGAGGGCAACGGCCTTTGCGCCGATGCGCTGCTGAAGCAGGGCGTGCGTGTGATTGGCGAATCGCGCGTAAGCGAGCTGCTGGACGAGATGTAAGAATTGTAAAAAGCACAAAAACGGCAAGAAGCCCGAAACCGTTGAGGAAAAACGGTTCCGGGCTTCTTTTGCTATTGACATCATATCACAAAACCGGCAAAAAGTCAAGAATTGTAAGGCTTTGCGGACTAAGGTATACTGTTCGCCCAGGAGGTGAACGGTATGGATGAACGGGAGAATGGCTTGATTCCCGTGATGGGATTTGCGCAAACGGCGCTTTCGCCGCAGGCGTTGGAAAGGTGCAACGCGCTATCGGAGCGGTTTGGGCTGCGGTTGACGCCGACGCAGGCGCGCGAGCTTGACCGGGCGCGTTTGCGCGCGCTGGAGGACACGGGACGCGTGGAGCTGGATGGCGGGGTGCTACCGAAGCTGATTTATGCGTTTTGTGATTCGCCCTTTCTGGAAGCGGACGCCTACGCCGAAACATTGGAGGCGCTGCAAGCGCTGTTTTATGCCTTCAAGGCGGAAACGCGCGACGCGCTTTCGGACGACGAGGTGATTGAGGGAATGGCGGCGGCCTTCCACGGCCCGGCGCAGGGCTCGCTGGAATACCTGGAGGGGATGAGCGCCGCCGAGCTTTACCGCTTTTCCCTGGGAAAGGGGGAGAGCGATGAGGCCTGACGCATGGCTTGCGCAGCTTGACCTGACGCATGGCGAGCGCACATTGCTCGCAAACAGGCTTTGGGCGCTGCTTGAGCGAACGGTCCGGCGGTATACCCAGGGCGACAGCACCTCTGTCCCGCAGGAAACGGCGGAAGAACTGCTGACGTCGCTGTGCTTTACGCTGGAGCGGTACCGGTCGCTTAACGGCATACCAGTGCGCGGACTGCTGGACGGCGCGATGGAACAATGGCTTGAGCGCGCGCAGGAGCGCCTTTGCGCGGATGTGGAGGATGGCAAACGGCTATGGACGCGCGCATGCGCCAGCCTGCCGCCGTTTGAAAGCGAGGCGATGCAGGGAACGCTGCGCGCGATTGGCGGTTTCTTTGACAGGTACGACGCCGCCTTCCTGGCGCATGAGATTCCCTGTATGATCGATTATCCGCTGATGCTGCCGGTTTCGGAGGCGCTGGCTGGCATTGATTTTATCCGGGCGTATTTGTGGCGCATCGTTGTGGAAAACGCGCTGCTGGCCGCCTTTGACCCGCGGGAGGAAAGACGGGTCAACAGCTTGTGCTGCGCGGAGTATGCCACGCTGCCCGTAAACCTGTGCCTGCCTGTTTTGACCAACGCGGTTGGGCGGGGAATGGCGGGCCTTGCGCCGGGAAAACTGCTGCTGGCGCGTAAAGAATTTGCGACGCTTGAGGAACGCTTGGCCGGGCTTGGGCGCGGCGCGCTTTTGGAAGCGCTGGAAGCCGCTGCCGAAAGGGTATGCGCTTACGCCGGCCTTACGGATGCGCAGGCGCGCGGCTATGCGGGCCTGGCCGCGCGGACGCTTGCGCCGCGCATCCTTGCCGCCAGGCCCGACAGGAGGCATGTGTTCCTGATTGGCCCCTGACGGCAAAAAAAGGACTGCCGCGCCCCAACCGGCGCGACAGCCCCCTTTTGGAATGGTTTACTTGACGGCCTGGAAGAAGTAGCGGCTCACATAGCCGGTCACGCCGTCGATTTCGGCCTTGCACCACACGTCGCCAACGCTGGTCACGGTGATCTGGGTGCCTACGGGATACGCCTTGATGATGGGCGTGCCCAGGCCGGGAGCCGTGCGGAAGTTGACGATATGGTTGCCGTTGGGGTTCACCAGCTTAGCGGTGAAGGGCGTTTCGGGCAGCGTGGCGCTGCCGGTGGAGCCGGTGGTCACCTTGATGAATTTCTTCATCATGTAACCGTTCTGGCCGTTTACGCTCACCTTGTAGAAGCTGCCGCTTTCGCCAAGCAGCTTCACGCTGGTGCCGTTGCGGTAGTAGCCCAGCACGCGGGCGCTGGTGCTGGCGGTTTCACGCAGCAAAAGCACCTGGTTGGCGCCGGGGTTGTTTACCACGCCGGTCTTGGGGTAGCCCGCGATGGAGCCGCCGCCGGTGCTGCCGCCGCTCTGGGAGGCGGAGAGGTAACGGCTGTCCATATAACCGACGGTGCCGTTCACGCTCACCTTATACCAGCCGTTGCCGCGCAGCAGAA
The DNA here is from genome assembly GCA_900550955.1 of uncultured Eubacteriales bacterium. GTDB lineage: Bacteria > Bacillota > Clostridia > Christensenellales > Aristaeellaceae > Limiplasma. Next base: position 43,163 of record URUF01000005.1, read on the forward strand.
CGTCCACCGCCGTGCCGGGCTTGAAGCTGGTAATGATATTGCCCTCCAGGCTGGGCTGGTCGCGCAGGTTGAGGCCGCGGCCGGTGTTGGTGCGCACGTAGAGCTGGCTGTTGCCGGAGGTTTCGGAGAGGTACTTGCTCATTACGTAGCCTTCCAAACCGTTGACCTTAACCTTGCTCCAGCCGTCATTGGTTTCAATGACGGTCATCCAGGTGCCGGTGGGGAACTGCTTGAGAACCTTGGCCGTGAGGGAAGGTTCGGCGCGCAGGTTCAGCGTGCCGCCCTTGACTACCATGGGCGTTTCGGCCAAAGAAACCAGAGGCAGCATCAGCGCCAGGATGAGCGCGAGCACAGGGAGGCATCTTTTGTACAGACGGGTCTTTTGCATAATGGGGATACCTCCTTTTTGTTTTGGCGTAGGGCCTTGCCCTCGCCTTTCTCCCATCAGACGAACCAGGGCGGAACTTTCCTTCCGCCAAAGGAAAACCGATACAACCAATATATGAAAACAAAAGCAGAAAGTAACAGAAAATTGGCGCCGGATGCCAGCAACCATGAGGGAAAAGCGTTCTTTTCGGGCCTTTTTCAGGCGGCGGTGTGGCGCAAATTTCCATTCCAGGGCCCGAAAAATACGGCTTTGCGATGCGGAAATTCCGCTTTTGACAGGCATTGTTTGAAACCTTGACCCTTGCCGCGGGCATCCTAGCCATAGCCTGTGAAAAGGAGTGAGCGGCGTGCTGACCAGCCTGAAGTGGATGGTAGGCCTGCCGGTGGTTTGGCAGGACAAGCAGCTTGGCTATGTGGAACGCGCAATTCCAGACGCGATATCCAAGCGGCTAAGCGGCGTGGTGGTGCGCAAGGGCATTGGCACGGCCAAATGGGCCTCGGCGGACAACATCCTTGTGGTGGGCGCGCAATGCGTGCTGCTGGGCCAAAAGCCCACACGCATGCCGGATGGTGAAACAGGCGCGCTGGGCCGCGCGTTTTTAACCTCCGGCGAGTGTGCCGGCGAGGTGACCGACGTGGTTATCCAAAGCGATACGCTCAGAGTAGCGGCGTTGGAGCTGAGCCCGGGGCCGGTGTACCGGCTTATGGGCAGGCGGGCGTATGCGGCGGAGTACCGCGTGGAGCAATCCGCCCGGAAGGGCGAGGTAGTGGTGCCGCAGCTTTTGACATGGGCGCAGCTCAGAAGGAAGCTTGGAGAGGAGGCCGAAGGATGAACGCATTGAAAACGGCTGCTGTGGGTGCGTTGGGTTTTGCCGTAGGCGCGGGCGCAATGCTGATGCCCGGGAACCAAAAGCTGAAGCGTCAGGCGCAAAAGCAGATAGACAAGCTGGTGCGGATGAGCAAGCAGTGGTAAGCCTTGCCGGGCGGCGCAACCCGCGCCGCCCGGCGGGTATGCCGCAAAATGCGTTTTGGAAAGGGGGCGCACATATGCAGGCTCAAAGTATCGCGCGCTTTAAATGGCGATGGGTTGCGGCTGCGGCGGCGGTTGCGCTGCTCATATGGGCGCGGGCGCTGGTGTGGCAGGCTGTTGGGCAGCTGTTCCTTGGCATGCTGGCGGCGTTGGCTGCACTGCCCATTATGAAGCGGCTGGAAAAGCATGTGTCCAGCGGGCTGGCGGCCTCGCTTGCCATGACAAGCTTGAGCATTGGGCTGATCGCGCTGCTATTGATGCTTGCGCCCTCGTTAATTCAGCAGGGAAGGCAGCTGATTTCCCTGCTACCTGTATTATATGGCGCGGCCGAGGCTTTGATCCAACAGGGGCAGGCGTGGCTGGCCCAAAACGGCGTGATTGTGGATGAGCAATTTAAGACGACCCTTTTGAACCGGGGGCAGGAAATGCTTAGCAGCGCGGCCCCGGCCGTGATGGGCTGGGCGGGCGGCCTGGCCGGCAGCCTAGGAAAATGGATGCTTGCGCCCGTGTTTGCCTTCTATTTTCTGAAAGACCGCAAGCGAATAGGCGAGTGGCTTTTGGCGCTGGTGCCTGTTGGCAAGCGGGGCGTAACGGTACGCATGCTTAGGGAAATGCGGCGCGAAACGGCGGGCTATGTGCGCGGACAGCTGATGGTATCGGCCGTGGTGGGCGGGCTTACGGCGATTGGGCTGCTGTTTTGCGGCGTGCCCGCCTGGCTGCTTTTGGGCGTCGTAATGGGCGTTTTGGAGCTGATTCCCTATGTGGGGCCCTTTCTGGGCGGCGTGCTGGTGGCTTTGTTTTCGCTGCCAAGCGGCCTAGGGCGCACGCTGTGGGCCCTTGGCGTGGTTATCCTGGTGCAGCAGCTGGAGGGCGGCATGCTGTCGCCGCAGCTGATGAGCGACGCAACCCAACTGCACCCTATTGCGGTGGTGCTATGCGTGATGCTGGGCGGTACGGCCGCCGGTATGGCGGGAATTCTGCTTTCAGTGCCGCTGCTGCTATGCGCGCGCGCCGCTTTGCGGGTGATAGGGCTGTACCGGGAGCTTGCGCAGAAAGGATAAAGAAAACGCTTTGCAAAGGCCAAAATATGGTGTATAATCAATTCCGTATCACCTCAAGGAGGGAAGATTGGCTCATGACGGAAATGAATGGAACGACGAAGTTCTCGCCTGTTGTAGAAGGAGGAAGCGACGCCAGCACCATCCTTTCGCATGTGTACCGCGCGCTTCAGGCCAAGGGGTACGACCCTGTGACGCAGCTGGTGGGATATTTGATCTCCGGTGACCCTACGTATATTACCAGCTATGGCCAGGCCCGCAGCATGATTTGCCGCCTGGAACGCGATGAGATCATGGAGGAGCTGGTTCGGGTATATTTGAAGGGGCTGGACAGCTAACATGCCGGGGCGAGTGATTGCGCTGGATGTGGGCGATGTGCGTATCGGCGTGGCGGTGAGCGATCCCACGGGCTGCATCGCGCAGCCGGTGGAGGTGTACCGGCGCGTTGGCTATGGCCCGGACAGCCGGTATGTGCTGTCGCTTTGCGAGCGCTACGGCACACGGAGTGTGCTGCTGGGGCTGCCGCTAAATATGGACGGCAGTGCGGGAGCGCAGGCGCAAAAGGCGATGGATTTTGGGACGGTTTTGGAAAAAGCCGGCCTGAAGGTTTTTTATCAGGATGAACGCATGACAACCCTAACCGCGGAAAGCGTGCTGATTGGCGGAAACGTGCGGCGCGAGGATCGCAAGCGCTATGTGGATAAATTGGCCGCTACGGTGATTTTGGAGCAATGGCTGGCCTCGGAGGGCCGGCGGAAAGAGGAAGGCAATGGAAGATAACAGCAATCTGGTACAGCTTCAGGATGAGAACGGGAACGATGTGAATTTTGAGCATCTGATGACTGTGGAGCATGAGGGCAGCTACTATGTAGTGCTTGAGGCTACCGAGGATATGGACGACTGCAAGGAAGGCGAGGCCATTATCCTCAAGATCATCCAGGATGAGGACAGCGGCGAGGACGTGTACGCCACCATCGAGGACGAGGCGGAGTTCAACGCCGTGTTTGACAAGTGCATGGCGGCCATGGAGGAAGAGGACGAGGCCGCGGCGCTGGAGCTGGAAGCCGTGGACCTTGGCCCGGACGGCGAGGCGTAAGCGGTGCCAAGATTGCTTGGGCAGCGCGTGATGCTGCGTGAATACAAGGCCGAGGACATTCACGAAATACGCAAGTGGGTAAACGATGGGGAAGCGACCCGGTATTTGTCCACCCGCTTTTGGCCCCCGCAAACCATGGTAGACAGCGAGGAATTTTTGGGGCGCATGCTGCAAAGCGGCCACAATGCCTACAACTTTGTAATTGCCAGCCTTCAGGACGAAGCCTATTTGGGTCAGATGGACATGTTCCGCGTGGACTGGCGGCTTCGTTGCGGGGAGCTGGGCATGGTGATTGCCAGCCGGGAAAACCGCGGCAAGGGGTTGGGGCAGGAGGCGCTTGCGCTGATGAAGCGCTTTGCCTTTCTTACGCTGGGGCTGGAGCGGCTGGAGCTTGAGGTACATATGGATAACGCCGCCGCAAGGCGCTGCTACGAAAAGGCGGGTTTCCTTCTGGAAGGCGTTAAGCGCCATGCGTACTTTAACGATGGGCGCTTCAGCGATGTGGGCGTGATGAGCGTGCTGCGGGAGGAATACGACGGGCGCGGTTGACACCATCGCAGTTTGCACAGCATATCGTGAACCATCCCGGACCAAGCGGCTCCTGGGATGGTTTTGTTATTTCCTGTGCGCCGCGAGGCAGGGATTGACTTTGTTGCCTGCTTTCGGATAGAATATAATTTTGTGAGGACTTTGAGCCTCCGTATGGCCGGGAGGGAAAACAACCATGGGCAAGATCGTGGCCAAATTTGGTGGAAGCTCGCTTTCGGATGCGGGCCAGTTCCGCAAGGTGAAAAAAATCCTGGAGATGGATGAGCGCCGCTGCTATGTGGTGCCCAGCGCTCCCGGAAGGCGCTTCCCCGAGGATGAAAAGGTGACCGATCTTTTGTACCGTACCTACCGCCTGCAAAGCCAGGGGGAGGATTTTCACCCCGCGTTTTCGCTGATACGGGAACGCTTTGAGGGGATTAAGCAGGAATTGGGGCTGAAAATTGATATTGCGGCGTATCTGGACGAGATAGAGCGGGAGATTGCCGCCGGTGCGAGCGAGGACTTTTGCGCCAGCCGCGGCGAGTACCTTAATGGCCTGCTGCTGGCGGACTTTTTGGGGTATACATTCCTGGATCCTAAGGACTTGATCTTTTTTGCCGCGGACGGCACGTTTGACAGCGAGCGCACCAACGAGGCGCTCTCCCAAGCGCTCAAGCATACGCGGCGGGCCGTGATTCCCGGCTTTTACGGCCGGGGAGCGGACGGCGGCATCCGCACCTTCTCCCGCGGCGGCAGCGACGTGAGCGGCGCGATCGTCGCGCGGGCGGCCTATGCCGATATGTACGAAAACTGGACGGACGTAAGCGGCTTTTTGATGGCGGACCCGCATGTGGTAAAGAACGCCAAAACCATCCGCAACATTACCTACCGCGAGCTGCGCGAGCTGTCCTACATGGGCGCGACCGTTTTGCATGAGGACAGCGTATTCCCCGTGCACCGCGCGGGCATTCCCACCAATATCCGCAATACCAACGATCCCTCCGAGCGCGGCACGCTGATTGCCCACGGCGCGGTGGAGGAAAAAAATCCCTATGTGATCACGGGCATCGCTGGCAAGCTGGGCTTCAGCGTTATTTCCGTGGAAAAGGCGATGATGAACAGCGAGCACGGCTTTGGCCGCCGCGTGCTGCAGGCTGTGGAGGAGTGCGGGCTATCCTTTGAGCACTTGCCCACGGGCATTGATACCATGTGCGTGGTGCTGGCCACAAAGGATTTGGCGCCGGTGCGCGAGCAGCTGGTGAACCGCATCGTTGAACTGACCGAGCCGGACACGCTTACTATTCATGATGATATGGGCATTATCGCAACCGTGGGCCGCGGCATGGTTCACAACCCCGGCACGGCGGCCAGGCTGTTCATGGCGCTGAGCCGCGAGCATGTGAACGTTCGCATGATCGATCAGGGCTCCAGCGAGCTGAGCATTCTTGTGGGCGTGGATAACGCGGATTTCCAGGCCGCCATCCGGGCCATCTATCATGAGTTTGTGAGGGAATAAGGGAAAGAGGCATACGAATGAGCTTGAAACGTCCTTCCCCAAGGCAGACCGCATGGCATAGCCGCGCGCACCGCGCGTGGTACCGCCTTTGCGCGGTCTGCCTTTCTTTGTACATCGGGTACGCGACCTATCTTTCGCAAAGCGCCTTTTTGCAGGGACGGGTAGAAACGGCCGCCTGCGGCCTGGGGTTCCTGCTTGTAAGCGGAGGCGTATGGCTTGCGCTCACCCAAGGCTGTGAAAGATGGTTTGCAAACGCCGCTCCAAGGCCCTGTGCGCAGCGCGCCAGGCTGGATGCGCGCGTGTACCTGATTGCGTTGGGCATTTGCCTGGCGGTTTTTGGATGCGCCTTCGCCGCGTGCTGGCCGGGCGGCGTTAGCTATGACGCGTCCAACCAATGGCGGCAGGCGCACTCCGGCGAGTTCAATAACTGGCATCCGCTGTTCCATACGCTGCTGATTTGGCTTGTGACACGGGTATGCGACAGCTACCCCTTCGCCGTGTTTGTACAGATCGCTGCCTTTTCGGCAGCCATGGCCTACCTTACGGCCACGCTTAACAAGCGCGGCGTGCCCGCCTGGCTTGCGCTGGGCGCGCACGCGCTGGTTGCCGCCTCGCTGCCGGTGCGCAACACGCTGATGTATTTGGGCAAGGACAGCGCTATGACCATTGGCGTTATGGCGCTTACGGCGCAGGCGGTCAATATCCTTTATACGCGCGGCGAATGGCTGCGCAAGCCGCTGAACGCCATGGCTTTCGGAGCGGCGCTGGCGTTTGCCTCGCTGGTAAGGCACAATGCGTTTTTTTGGACGGTTCCGCTATTGTTGAGCGTGCTATTCGCCTTTGGAGGCGCAAGGCGCTTTGCCGCGTTGGCCGCGGGCGTGATGGCGGGGATCCTTGCGCTGGTGCAGGGGCCGCTGTACGGCGCGCTTGACGTGGTATATCCTTCCAACCTGGTGGAGGAGAGCGTTGGCGTGCCCATGACGGTTTTGGCGGATGTGAAGCAGCAAGCGCCTGAACTGCTGGATGAGGAAACAAACGCCTTTTTGGAATCTCTGGCTTCGGACGGGGCCTGGCGGGATACCTATGCGCCGCATAATTATAATTCCATCAAATTTACCTATGACCGTGAAAAAATTGCCTTCACGCCGCTTAGCAAGCTGCTGGGCATGACGGCGCGCACGGCCTTGCGCGCGCCGCGCATCGCATTTGAGGCTGTGAACGGGCTGACCGGCCTTGTATGGGATGTTACCGGCGAGAACCGCGGTTGGGAAAGCGTGCGCAATTCCGGCGACCTGGAGGAGGCCCGCTATGGCCGCGCCACCCTCAACAAAATAGGCGGGAAGCTTTGCGCCGCAATTGACGCGGTAATGTGCTGGCTGCCCATACGCTGGATTACGCAGAATATAGGCGTGCAGCAACTGCTGCTGCTTATGGTGGCGCTGTGGGCGTTGTACCGCCACGGCGTGCCCGCGCTGGCGCTGGCGCTGCCCGTGCTTGTGTATAACCTGGGAACGATGGCGTTGCTGTGCGGGAACGACGCGCGTTTCTTCCAATGCGCAATGACGGTGAGCGTTCCCTGCGCGCTGGCGCTGCTCTATCTGCCCCCATCCAAGGAGGCGTAGGCTGCCATGCGGGGAACGGCACAAATGCTTTGGACGGTTTGCCCGCTGGCGCTGCTGGCGGGCTTTATCGACGCCGTTGCGGGCGGCGGCGGGTTGATTTCGCTGCCCGCGTACTACCTTGCGGGGCTGCCGGCCAGCACGGCGGCAGGCACAAACAAGCTATCCGCCACGATGGGTACGGCGCTGGCCGTGTACAATTATGGCTGCTCGGGTAAAATAAACAGACGGATTGGCCTGCTTTCCGGCATGGCGGCGGTGCTGTGCAGCACGATGGGCGTGCTTTTGATGAAGCAGCTTCCCGACCGCACGGTGCGCGTGCTGGTAATGTGCTGCATCCCCGTGGCTGCGGCGGCGACCCTGCGCGGGCGCAAGGGCGCGCGGGCGGCCGTAGAGCGCACGCCGGGGCAGACGGCCGCTTACGCCCTGCTGATTGGCAGCGCGATTGGCTTTTATGACGGGCTTGTGGGCCCGGGAACAGGCACGTTTTTGATTTTGTTATTCATTCAGGCCTTCGCGTTGGAGGATGTAACGGCCAGCGGCACCGCCAAGGCGACCAACCTGTGCAGCAACCTGGCGGCGCTTACCAGCCTGCTGCTTACAGGCGACGTGCTATGGCTTTTGGGCCTGCCTGCCGGGCTGTGCGCCATGGCGGGCGCCGCCGTGGGCAGCCGCCTGACGATACGCAGGGGCGCAAAATTTGTACGCGGAATGATGCTGTGTGTGTTAGCGCTACTTCTTGCCAAAATGATTACGGATATGTTACAATAAAGAGTGCTCTTGTGAAGTTTTGCTGCGGAGGTGCCCCGGATGAACCAACCTGATCTTTCCGGCAAGGTACGCATCACCGTCCCGATTGGTTCGGAATACGCGCTTGTGGCCAGCATGGCCCTTTGCGGGCTTGGCATGCTGGCGGGATTGGACGTGGACATGCTGGGCGATCTTAGAACCGTTGCGGCGGAATGCTTGGATTGCCTGGCCCATCAATCGGGAAGGCCCGAAAGCATCTCTATGGAGGCCTATGTGGCCGGGAACCGGCTGCTGATGCGCTTTCAGGCGCAGAACCGCATGCATGCCCAGGAGGGCGACGCGCTGGATTTGGACATTACGCGCGGCGTATTGGAAACGCTGGTGCCGGATGTGCATTTGGACGTAGATGGCGGCGGCGTGCATAGCATTGAATGCTCCATGCCTGTATGAGGATGGAGGAAGGCCATGAACGACGAGCATTTGAACCCGCTATTGGAGCGGTATGCCGCCAACCGCGATCCCGCCCTGAGGGACGAGCTGTTTGAGGCCTATTTGCCGCTGGCGCATGCCGTGGCCCGCAAGTTCAGCGGGCGGGGCGTGGAGCTTGAGGATTTGCAGCAGGTGGCCGGCATGGCGCTGCTAAAGGCGCTGGAACGCTTTGAACCGGGCAGGGGCTTCCGCTTTGTGACGTATGCGGTGCCAACGATCACGGGGGACGTGCGCAACCACCTGCGCGACCACAGCGCCATGGTGCGCCTGCCGCGCGATATGCGGCAGAGGCTGTACCAGATGACGCGCGAGCAGGAGCGTTTTGAAAGCGAGCATCTGCGCGCGCCCAGCGCGCAGGAGCTTGCCCAGCGCTTGGGCATAACGGCGGTGGAACTGCTGGCGCTACTGGCGCTGCGCGCGCAGGGCGAGGTGGTGTCCCTGGATGCGCCGGTGGGCGAGGAGGAAGGCGCGAACCTTGCCGAGCTGCTGGGCGAAACGGACGCCTCCTTTGAGCGTATGGAACGCCGGGATTGGATGGAATGGGTTTTATCGAAGGTTGGCGATATGGAACGCGAGCTGTTGCTTATGCGTTACCGCGACGGCTTGGGGCAGCGGGAAACCGCGAAGCGCCTGGGAATTTCGCAGATGCAGGTATCGCGCGTGGAAAGGCGCGTATTAAGCCGCCTGCGCGCTATGGAGGCGCGGGCGTAGCCGCCTGGAAGCAGCCCCTTAAAAACGAGCTGAGAGCGTTTGGAAAGGAAGTGAACGCGCGTGCAGCCGGATCAGAATCAGCCGCGGGGCCCCTATGCGCCCGATGCGGGCGCGCAGGCAAATTGGCCGCCGAACAGCGTGCCAGGCCAGGGCTTTGGCACGGTGCCGCCGCAGGGATGGCCGCAGGAACAGCAAGCCTGGCCGCAGGGGCAGCCCTACCCGCCGTATACGCCGGAGCAGCTTCAGCAAATGCAATATGAGGCCTATATGCAGCAAATGCCGGAGATGCCCACCGCGCAGCAGCCCCAGCAGGAGCCGCCCCGTAAAAAGCGCAAAAAGAAAAAGCAGGGCGGAGGAAGCGGCGGGGCCGTTTGGAAAACGCTGATTGCCTTGGTGCTGATTGGCGGCGCGGCATGGTATTTTTTAAAGGATATGCTGGTTGACACGCGACAGAGCACCGCCGTTATCGAAATGGGAACGCTGGGCACCTCCTATACGGGCGACGCGCTGATTGTGCGCAACGAAACCGCGTACGACGAGGAAGGCGTGCAGTATATCGATTATGTGGCGCAGGAGGGCAGCGTGGTGTACCGCGGCGACGTGGTGTGCTATGTGTACTCCACGGGATACAGCAGCAAGGAAATGACAGCCTTGCAGGACTGCCGCGATCAAATCAAGGATTATCAGCAAACCCTTCTGAAAAGCGAAACCAACTTTGACCAGAAGATGATCCGCCTGGAGAGCGATGTTGTGGAGCGCGGGCTGGAGGTGCGCAGCCTTGTGCAGGGCGCCCGCGGCAACCTGATCAACCAGGAGCGCATATTGAAAACGGCCATTACCCAGCGGCAGAGCTATTTCCGCAGCAAATATTCCAGCGATATGCGCCTTAACCGCCTCTATGACGACGAGAGCAACCAGCAGCGCCGCATTGACAGCTGGATTAACCAAACCGTGGCTACGCAGGAGAGCATTGTAAGCTTTTATACCGACGGCTTTGAATACGCGCTCACGCCCACGGAGTATGAAAAGTACACCCCCTCGCAGGTGCGCTCCATGATTAACGGCGAGAAGCCCCAGACCTCCACCGCGGCGCGCGGGCGCACCAACCTGTACCGCCTGGTTAAGCAAAACAACTACGCGGTGCTTATGCTGGTGCGCAACACCAACTGGAACCCCGTGGAAGGAACCACCTATAAGCTGGTGCTGGAGCAGTTTTCCAACACCGTGGTGGATGCGCAGGTGCTTTCCTTCACGCGCTCAGGCGGCGAGCTATTGCTGCGCCTGGCCGTGATTGGCGATGTGCGGGACGTGCTGTATATGCGCACCTGCCAGGCGCAGCTTGGCGAGTACGTGGACTGCCTGCAGGTGCCCCAGGGAGCTCTGTATACCCAGAACAACGCTACCGGCGTAGTGGTGACGACGGAGGACAACCAGGTGTTTATTCCGGTAACGGTGCTGCGCCAGGAGGGCGGAAAGGCGTATATTTCCCCCATTCAAACGGGTGTGCTCACGGCCGGGCAGACCGTGCGGCTTTTCAAATAGCGAAAGGCACGGGTGACGAAATATGGATGAAGAATTGCGTGGGGCAGGCCAGAACCAAGTAAATTCAACGCTTTTAGACGATGTGGAGCCGGATGTGCTGGGCCGGAATGTGTCAAACGTTTTGGCGAATCTGTCTAAAAATACTTACAAAAATTCTCCGCCGGCAAGGCTGATCGCCGTTACCAAGACGGTTTCGCCGGGGGTGATTAACGCCCTAAAACCCTTGAAAATCCTGGATATTGGCGAGAATCGGGCGCAGGTAGCCCTGCCGAAACTGCCAAAAATTGCGCCGGAATTTCGGCTGCATTGGATTGGAAGGTTGCAAACCAACAAAGTGAAAGGTATAATAGACCATGTATGTATGCTGCATACCCTTGACCGTATGGCGCTCGCACAGGAAGTGGAACGCCGCGCGGGGGAGCGCGGGCGGGTGCTGCCGGCGCTGGTGCAGGTAAACATCGCGCGCGAGCCGCAAAAGGGCGGCATGCCGGTGGAGGAAGTACCTGGATTTTTGCGGCAGATGCGGGATTTTCCCAATATCCATGTGGAAGGGCTTATGAGCATTATGCCCCTGGGCGCGCCCGAGGACGTTCTGGAGGACTTATTTCGGGGCATGCGCGCGCTGTTTGAGCGGATGCGCGACGAGGCCTTCCCAAACGTGGAAATGCGGGAGCTATCCATGGGAATGTCCAATGATTATGTGATTGCTGCGCGCGAGGGCGCTACGATGGTGCGAATCGGCACGGCGTTATACCGCCGGGATTGACCGCTTCGCCATAGGGGGTTCATCAATTTGGGAATCTTTCGCAAGGTCGGGGAATGGCTGACGGAAAAAAGCGACCGCTTTATTCGCGGCGAGGCCGAGGGCGCTGGCGGCTATTATGGCTCCAGAGAGGCCGAACAGGCGTATGGCAACATGGAGCAGCCCATGGAAGGCGCGGAGAACCTTGAAGGGGAGGAAGCGCCCCGCAAGCCGCTGGACCCGTTTGGGCATGGCGAGGGCGATTATGGCGGACGCGTGCCCTATCGCAGCCGGTATGATTTGGAGCGCGAGGCGCAGCAGGCCGCAAGGCGGCCGGAGCCCCAGCCCCAGCCGCAGATGCAGCAGCCGGCGCCGCAGCAGGTGCCCCAGGCGCAGCAGCAGGGCATGTACCAGCAGCAGGCCTATGCGCAGCCGGCCAGCAATGTGGTGCCCTTTCCCGGCATGCAGCGCACCGCGGATGGCTCCGTATACGCGCATGTGGAGTATATTGTGCTTTTGCGCAGCCGCAATGAATGCAAGGACGTGATCGCCTATATCAAGGCCAATGCGTCCGTATTCCTGAATATGGAGTTTATTGCCAGCGACAGCGAGCGCCAGCGCTGCGTGGATATGCTTAGCGGCGCGGCCTATACGCTTGGCTGCGCGCTGAATAAGATTTCCCCGCGCGGGATCTACCTGATTTCCTCGCCCTCGGTGCGGGTGGTGCTGGATCCTGCAATGCAGAAGTTTACCGCAGCCCCGGAGGCGCAGGGCTTTGTGAGGCAGCGTTATGACGCCGAAAGCTACCGCGGCGGCTACGCCTACCAGCAGCAGCCCGCGCAGGAGCCCCAGCAGCCGGTGAGCGGCTTCTCCTCCGGCTCGCCCACAACGCGCTTTCAGGCGCAGGGCACGCAGCGCATGCCCACAAGCTTCGGCAGCATGATGGCGGGCAGCGCCACGGGAATGTACGCCCCGGTCAACGGGGCCACGGGCCGCTATGCGACGGCCCAGCAGTAAGGAGCGGATAAGATGATTTCTGCCCTGTTGGGAATAGTTGCTTGGGTGTTGAGGCTGATTAGCTTTGCGCTACTTATTTACTGCGTGATGAGCTTTGTGATGCCGCAAAGCGATGTTATGCGCAAGGCGGCGGGGTATGTGGAGCCGGTTTTGCGCCCGTTCCGCGAGCTGTTGTATAAATATTTTCCGAAGCTGCGGACGCTTCCGCTGGACTTTTCGCCGCTGGCCGTATGGCTGGTGATCGACATCCTGATGTGGGTTTTGAACCTGCTGAGGCGAATTCTTCGCTGATGCGCGGCGAGGAGGATGCGGCTCAAACAGCCAAGCGGCTTGAGGAGCTGGCGGCGCGGGCGGAGCGCACAGGCGCGCCCTGCTTCACGGGGTTTTTATCCCCCGCGGAGGCGGAGCTGGCCCGGATGGCCGCGCAAAAGCGGCGGGTTGAGGTGCTGCTGGAGGGCGGATATGAGGGCGCGGAACGCTGCATGGCCTGCTTTGCGGGCGCGTGGGAGGAACCCTTTCCCATTGCGGCGCTTGAGCTTGCGTGGCCGCACCAAAGCGCGCCCGGCCACCGCGATGTGCTGGGCGCGGTGATGGGGCTGGGTCTTAAGCGGGAGTGCGTGGGCGATATTGTGGTTTTGGAGGAGCGCGCCTATTTGTTTGCACAGCGGCGCATGGCGGAGCATATCGCCGCTGCGCTGGACAGCGCGGGCCGCACGAAGCTGCGGGTTTCCATGCTGGCGGAGCTGCCCAGGCTGGAGCCGCCCAAGGGCGTGGAGCTGCGCGGCACCGTATCCAGCATGCGGCTGGACGCGGTGCTGGGTGAAGGCTTCAGCCTGTCGCGAGCAAGCGCGGCAGAGCTGGTTGCCGCCGGGCGGGTCAAGCTGCGCCATGTTCCCACCGAGCGCGCGGACGCGCGCATAAAGCAGGGCGACGCAATTTCCGCGCGCGGCTACGGCCGCCTGGTAGTACAGGAGATTGGCGCTCCCACCAAAAAGGGCCGTCTGCCGATTCGGCTGATACGATACGGCGAAAGCCGGAAGCATTAACCCGTAGATGAAAGGAGAATCCCCATGGCATTGACGATTGACGATATCTACGACAAAGAGTTTGCGCTCAAAGGCGGCGGATACGACCGCAACGACGTGGATCAGTTTTTGGATGAAATCTGCGACGAGATGACCAATATGCAGGAGCATATTGACCGCCTGGAGGCGGAGCTTAAGCAGGCGCGCGCGGACGCCGAGGCCGCGCGCGAGGCTGTGAAGCCTGCGCCCCAGCCCGTCGCCCGGGCGGAAGCGCCTGTGGCGCGTACCAGCGAAACGCTGGAGAGCATTTTGCTAAGCGCCCAGCGTTTGGCGGACGAGGCTGTGGAGAACGCCAAGAGCAAGGCGGAAGCCATCGTCAAGGAGGCGGAGGAGAAGGCCGGCCAGATCGTGGACGACGCGCAGGCCGAAAAGACCGCGCTAAGCGGCGAACTGGAAACGCTGCGCAAAAACGCGGCCGATTACAAGGACGGTCTGCTTGCCCTGCTGAACAAGCACAAGAGCATGTTGGAAAACGACAGCTTCTTCAAAAAGCAATAAGAGCGCGCCCTTCCCAAAAGGGAGCCTTCGCGTTGGAATATCCGCAAAGGCTCCCTTTGCCTTATAAAAGCCGGCAGCAAAGCGCATGCATATGGATGGTGATTTGAGAAAGCGATATGTTTGCAAGCGCTTCGCGGGGAACGGAAAAGGTCATAGGCGTCATACGCGCAAAGGCTTGCGCCTGCCCGGGCGTGAGCGGGCGCGTAACGCGCACGCAGGCCTCCTGCACAATACCGGCATGCGCGCGCAGGTGCTTCATTACGGCCGCGTTGGAGTAGCTTTCCCCGCTTTTGAGGTACGCGGCCACGGCGTCACGAACCTCGCACAGGTAATCCGCGCCGGGAATCACCTTGATAAACGCGCCGTCCGGCTTGAGCGCACGGCCAAACTCGCTGTAATCGGCGGGAGTAAGCACGTCAAGGAGCGCATCCAGCACGTGGTCGCCAAGCGGCAGGCGCTTCACATCCGCTACAAACCAGCTGACCGGGCTAGGCGTGCGCGCCGCCAGCGTGATCGCGTCGCGGTTCAAATCCAGGCCGATGACCGTGGCGTTTGGAAAGCGGCTTGCGATAGCGCGGGCATAATAGCCCTCGCCGCAGCCCGCGTCGGCCAGGGTAAAGGGCGCGTCGCCAAAGCGGGCCGCAAGCATGCCGCATATCGCGTCCACAACAGGCGTGTAGAAGCCGTCCTGAAAGAGCATTGCGCGGCTTTCAAACAGCCCGGCGCCGTATTTGTCCGCCGCCTGGCTGTGGGCGGGCGCCAGGTTTACATAACCGCGCCGGCTTACATCGAAGCAATGGCCGTTTTGACAAACCATGCTTTGCGCGGGCAGCGAAAGGGGAGCGCCGCACAGGGGGCAGCGCATAAGCGCAAGCTGGGGCCTAAGCCGCGCGGCTAGCTGGGAAACGTTCATAGGGCACATCCTTTGCATGTGGATGCATCATAGGTTCGACACGCAGGGCGCGGCTCCCTGCCGCGTTCAAAAGGAGGCAAAAGCGATGTGGGTTGTTATGGCGCTGCTATCGGCGCTGTTTGCGGGGCTTACGGCCATTTTAAGCAAAATGAGCGTGCGCAGCACGGATTCCACCGTGGCCACGGCCATTCGCACCACGGTGGTGCTGGCCTTTGCCTGGCTGATGGCATGGATGCAGGGCCTTTGCGCACGGCTGCCAAGCCTGCCCCTGCGCGCCTATGGGTTCCTGGCCCTTTCCGGGCTATGCACAGGCGGGTCGTGGCTGTGCTATTTCCACGCGCTTAAGCTGGGGCCGGTAAGCCGGGTAGCGGCGGTGGATAAAAGCTCCACGGTGCTTACCATGCTGTTGGCGTGGCTGCTGCTGGGCGAGCCGCTCACCTGGCTTAAGGGATTGAGCATTGTGCTAATAGGTACGGGCACGTTATGCATGATTCAGCCTGCGCAGGAGGCGCGCCAAGCCCACTCGGGACGCGGCTGGCTGCCATATGCCGCGCTTTCAGCGCTGTTTGCGGCGCTGACGGCTATTTTGGCGAAAATCGGCATTGAGAATGTGCCCAGCGACTTGGCTACCGCGCTGCGCACCACGGTGGTGCTGGTAATGGCCTGGGGCATGGTGGCCATAGGCGGCAAGCGGGATCAGCTGCGCAACATAGAATCCGGAGAGCTGCGCTTTCTTCTTCTTTCCGGCGTGGCAACGGGGCTGAGCTGGCTATGCTACTACCGCGCGCTTCAGGAGGGCCCGGCGGGCGTGGTTGTGCCGCTGGACAAGCTAAGCATTGTGGTAACCGTCGCGTTTAGCCGCATAGCGCTTAAGGAACGGCTGGGCCGCCGTGCGCTGGCCGGGCTTGCGCTGCTTGTGGCAGGCACGGGCCTTTTGCTGCTGTAAGAGCGGTTTGCAAATTCTTTCACAAACTTTCAGCGCTGCCTATTGCAAAATATGACCCATTTTTGGTAAAATAATAGTTGGGAAACAACAATGACTTTTAGGAGGTACCCGCCAATGGTGAAAGTTGCTATTAACGGTTTTGGCCGCATCGGCCGTCTGGCCTTCCGTCAGATGTTTGGCGCTGAGGGCTACGAAGTGGTCGCGATCAACGATCTGACCAGCCCCAAGATGCTCGCGCACCTGCTCAAGTACGATACCGCCCAGGGCTCCTACTGCGGCCACATCGGTGAGAACGTTCACACCGTAGAGGCTACCGAGGATTCCATCATCGTGGACGGTAAGGAAATCAAGATCTACGCCGAGAAGGACGCCGCGAACTGCCCCTGGGGCCAGCTGGATGTGGACGTGGTGCTGGAGTGCACCGGCTTCTATTGCAGCAAGGATAAGAGCCAGGCGCACATCAACGCCGGCGCTAAGAAGGTCGTTATTTCCGCTCCCGCCGGCAGCGACCTGCCCACCATCGTGTACTCCGTGAATGAGAACACCCTCACCAAGGAAGACAAGATCATCTCCGCCGCTTCCTGCACCACCAACTGCCTCGCGCCCATGGCCAAGGCCCTGAATGATACCTATCCCATCCAGAGCGGTATCATGACCACCGTGCATGCTTACACCGGCGACCAGATGATTCTGGACGGCCCCCATCGCAAGGGCGATCTCCGCCGTGCCCGTGCCGGCGCGCAGAACATCGTGCCTAACTCCACCGGCGCTGCCAAGGCGATTGGCCTGGTAATTCCCGAGTTGAACGGCAAGCTGATCGGCTCCGCCCAGCGCGTGCCCGTATGCACCGGCTCCACCACTATCCTGGTGGCGGTTGTGAAGGGCAAGGACGTAACCAAGGAGAGCATCAACGCCGCCATGAAGGCCGCCGCTTCCGCCTCTTATGGTTACAACGAGGAGCCCATCGTTTCTTCCGACGTCATCGGCATGAAGTACGGCTCCCTGTTCGACGCCACCCAGACCATGGTTGCCAAGATCGACGACGACACCTATCAGGTGCAGGTTGTCAGCTGGTACGACAACGAGAACAGCTACACCTCGCAGATGGTTCGCACCATCAAGTACTTCGCGGAGCTGGGCTGATTGATTTAGAAGGGTTTTCAAGCCCTTAGCGAATCAACCGGTATCCCGTCAGCTACGTAAAATGTTAAACTACGCCGGCAGGCCTGCAAAACGGCGGCCTGCCGGGTACGATAGGCGTTTTGCCCCTCTTTCTGACTGTTCGCAGGCGGAAAGAGGGGTTTTGCTATGTGCTTTGGCAGGCGATTCTGGAATTTGGCTTTGACTGCAATGCCTTCATAGGGGAAATTCCGTCCTTTGGGATAAAAAAACCGGCTGTGGTGATGCGGCTTTCCCGGCGTTTTATGGTATGCTGTAAGCGCTGAAAGGATACTGGGAACAGGAGGCGCGCCTAATGAATCCAGAGAACAGCTCAAAGCTGCTGGGAACGCTGGAGGTAGAGCCCAGGCGGCTGGAAGCCCATCAGCCGCTTTCCCTGGCATTCACCTTTCGCACGGAAAGGCCGCTTGGCCCGGGCGCGTGCCTAAGGTTCCATATTCCGCTGGCTTGCCCGCCGCCCCAATGGGATTCCCCGCTTCGGGCGGGCTATTGCGCCTGCCGGTGCGACCGCGGCGCAAAAGCGGCGCTCTTGCGCAGGCGGGTGGGCAACCCCAAGGACGACGCCTTTGTGGAGCGTTGGGGCCATGCCGTTTACGTGGAGCTAACGGCGGGGGAGCTGCTGCCGGGGGACCGGGTCGTTTTGCGCTATGGAGCGGCCGCCTCGGCGGAAGCGCTGCCCTGGGGCGATCCGGAGCCCACCTTGGCGCCTTTCTTCAGCGGAAGCTTTCCCGTGGATTTTGCCGTGGATCCCGACGGCCTTCGCCAGGCGCCTTACAGCGGCATGCTGCGCTTGGCGGAAACATGCCGCCTGGAGGTGGCCCCTCTGCCGGCATGCCGGGAAAAAACATATTCCTGTGCAAGAGGACGGGCGGTGGTTGGCTTCGACTGCCTGAACAACCCTTCGACGGTTCAATGGAAGGAGGCGGACGCTCCCGCGAAAGCGGCGCTGGACTGCCAGATTTATTTTGGGGATATCCACTGCCATAGCGCGTTTTCGGACGGCTTGGGAGAGCCGCTGGACTGCTACCGCTTTGCCAGAGATTGGATTGGCCTGGATTTTTGCGCCGTGACGGATCACGCGCGATACGTTTCCGATGCGGAGTGGGCGGAAAGCTGCCGGGCGGCAAACCTGACGAACCAGGATGGCGCCTTTGTGACGCTGGTGGGGTATGAGCTTTCCCACCCAGCTGCGGGAGAAAAAAACCTGTATTATCCGGGCGACGAGGGCCCTCTCCTGCGGGAGATGCTCCCGGGCCATGAGGAGGTTCATCCCATAGAGGAATATGTGGAACAATGGCTGGAATGCCGGGCTCTTATGATGGCTCACCTTCATGCGCGGCATCTGCATGCGTTTTATCACCCAAAGCTGTGCAGGCTGATTGAGGTGTACAGCAACTGGGGCTGCTGCGAAGCCCCTGGCGCGCGCCCGCCCTTCATTCCCGCGATGCGAGCGGATTTTAGCGGCCAGTATGCGCTGGATGCGCTTCAAAGCGGCTGGCGGGTGGGCTTTGCCGCCAACAGCGACGACCATATGGCGCGGCCTGGCCTGTCGGGATGGCACAGGGTGGAACGGGCGTATCACAGCGGCCTGACGGCGGTATACGCGCCTGCCCTGACACGCCAGGCGGTGTTTCAGGCGCTGTACCGGCGGCATACCTATGCGACCTCCGGCGCGCGCATACGGGTTTTTTGCACCGCCAAC
Source organism: uncultured Eubacteriales bacterium (assembly GCA_900550955.1). GTDB lineage: Bacteria > Bacillota > Clostridia > Christensenellales > Aristaeellaceae > Limiplasma. Next base: position 61,971 of record URUF01000005.1, read on the forward strand.
GGCGTTTTGCCAGGGGAAAGCCTGCCGGGAGGCAAAATACGCTTTTTCATGGATGCGGCGGGCGAAGGCCCCCTCGCCCAGCTTGAGTTAATCCATAACGGCCGGGTGATATGGCAAAGGGAGGCGGACGGGGCCTTGCGGCTGCAAGCCGCGCCTGAATTGAAGATTGAAAGCGGGTTTTGTTACCTGCGGGCGCAGCAGCAGGATGGGCATATCGCCTGGGTTAGCCCGTTTTATGTGAAAGGAGCGTGTTAGGAAGAATGAAAGTGGCTGTAATTGGCTATGGCCATCGTATGGCGGAGGTGATGCGCCGCCTGGCGGAGGTATGCCCGGAATTAGAGGTGGCGGCCGTTTGCGACCCCGCGCAGGCAAGGGTTCGTGAAACCATGGCTACGGACGGGATTGCGTGCAAGGACTGCCGCTTCTTTGACGCCCCGGAAACAATGCTTGACGCCGTGCGGGTGGACGGCGTGCTGATTGGCACGCGCTGCTCCCTTCACGCCCGCCTTGCCGCTTTGGTGCTGGAACGTTCGCTGCCGCTCTTTTTGGAAAAGCCCATTGCCACAACCCTGGAGGATGCGCAGGCGCTGTGGCAGGCAAACCTGCGCGGCGGGCGGCCGCCGGTGGTGGTGTCCTTCCCGCTGCGCCTTAGCGCGCTGGCAAGGGAGGCCAAGTCCATTGTGGATTCAGGCCGGCTGGGGGAAATTGCCCAGGTGCAGGCGGTCAACAACGTGCCTTACGGCCCAGGCTATTTTCAGCGCTGGTATCGGGACGAAGCGGAAACAGGCGGCCTGTTTCTGCAAAAGGCCACCCATGATTTGGATGTAGTAAACGCCCTGCTTGGGATGCGCCCCACAGAGGTGTTCGCCATGACCTCAAAACAGATTTATCATGGCCAGGAGCCAACCGGGCAGCGCTGCGACCGCTGCGCGAAAACGGACTCGTGCCCGGAAAGCCCGCAGAATTTGTGGGAGTATTTTGGCGAAAAGCGCAAGGATTTGGGCTGCTGCTTTGCCCAGGATACGGGAAACGAGGATTCCGGAAGCGCGCTGATTCGTTATCCCAATGGCGTGCATTGCAGCTATAGCCAAAACTTTTTCGCCCGGAAAGCCTCCGCCAAACGGATGATCCGCCTGCTGGGCTATCGCGGCAGCCTGGAATTTGACTGGCACACCAATCAGATCAAGGTTTGCATGCACGACTCCGGCATAGTGGAAACGCGGGAGGTTCCGCCCGGGCCGTCCGGTCACAGCGGAGGCGACGCGGCGCTGGTGCGGGCGTTCAGCCGTTGCGTCCTGCGGGGGATGGATTCCCCCTCGCCCCTGGAGGCGGGAATGGACAGCGTGCTGACCTGCCTTGCCGCCCGGGAATCGGCCCAAACCCGCCGCATTGTGGAGGTTTTGGCGTACTGATCAGTTTTTGACCATGGTGAGGTATTTTGCCGGGGAAACGCCCATGATGTGCTTGAACTGGCGTGAAAAGGCCTGAGGGCTTGAATAGCCAAGCTCGGAGGCGACGCGGCTGACGCTCATGCGCCCCTGGCGAAGCAGGCGGCGGCTTTCCTGAATGCGCATGCGCTGATAGTAGGCGATAACCGTGGTGCCCGTATACTGCTTGAAGCGCTCCTTCAGCGCCGTGCCGCTTAGCCCCGCTTCCCTGCAAATGCTTTCAAAACGGAGCGTGCCGTTTAAATGCGCGTTCATTTGCGCGACGATGCGCTGCATCACAAACGCAAAATCGGTATCATCCGTTAAAACGACGCGCGCGGCGGGCTTGCTTTCCTCGGGCAGCAGCAGCTCCAACAACAGCTGCGTTAGCAAAAGCACAATCATTTGGCTGCTTCCCGGCGGGGCGTGCTGCGCGGCGGATAACCCTTGCGCAAGCGGAACGTCCAGCAGGTGCGCAAAGGCGCGCTGCCCCTCGCGCACCATGCGTGAAACCAGCTTGCGCTGGCTTTCATCCAGAAGGCAGACTTTGCGTACAAAAGCATCCATGGCGGGGCTGTCGCAGCCGAAGGACACCACAAAAAGGTTGGCCCCCAGCTTGGAATTGGCCCAGATGGTGTGGAACTCTCCCGGACGGTGAAAGATGGCCTGCCCCTGGGTCAAGCGGCACAGTTGACCGTCCGCCCCAATATCCGCCGACCCCTGATCCACGTACACCATCTCCCAAAAGGGATGCCTTTCCCCTGGATATAGATAGCCGCAGGCAAAAGGAAAGTAGTGCAGGGAGTACAGGCAGTGGACCTGGATGAGGCAGGGCGGATAGAAGGGCTGAAGCATGACGGATTCCTCCCAAAAGAAACCGGCGAATGGAAAGGGGTTGTTTTTATGAAACAGATTACGGTTGCCATTGCAGGCTGCGGCGCGCGCGGCCAGGATACCTATGCCCATTGTCAGGAGCGCTTCCCGGACCGTATGAGGATCGTTGCCGCGGCCGATGTGCGGCCCGAAAAGCTGGAGCAGATGCGCCAGGCGTTTCACCTGGCCCCGGAAATGTGCTATTCCAGCGCGGAGGAAATGCTCAAGCAGCCAAGGCTTGCGGATGTAATGATGATTTGCACGCCTGACCGCTTGCACTATGGGCAGGCCATGGCCGCGCTGAAGCTGGATTATCACCTGCTGCTGGAAAAGCCCATCGCGCCCACGGCGGAGGAATGCCGCGATATTGAAAGGCTGGCGTTGGAGCGCAAGCGGCAGGTTGTGGTATGCCACGTGCTTCGCTATACGGTGTTCTACCAGAAGCTTAAAGAGCTGTTGGAGCAGGGGGCCGTAGGCGAGCTGGTTTCCATCCAGGCGATCGAGCAGGTGTGCTATTGGCATCAGGCGCATTCCTTTGTTCGGGGAAATTGGCGCAATGCCGCGCTTAGCACGCCGATGATCCTGCAAAAATGCTGCCATGATATGGACATCCTGCTGTGGCTGGCAGGGCGGCGCTGCCGGAAGGTTTCCTCCTTTGGAAGCCTTAGGCATTTCCGAAAGGAAAACGCGCCCGCAGGCGCTCCCGCACGCTGTACCGACGGATGCCCCGCCGAGGCGGAGTGCCCGTATTCCGCGCCCCGCTTTTACCTGGACAAGGTGGACAAAGGCGAGCTGGGCTGGCCCGTGAGTGTGCTTGCCGTGCGTCCCAGCAGGGAGAGCATTCTGGAAGCGCTCCAAACCGGGCCCTACGGGCGCTGCGTCTATCGCTGCGATAACGACGTGGTGGATCATCAGGTGGTCAATCTGGAGCTGGAGGACGGCCTTACGGTAAACTTTACCATGTGCGCCTTCACGGCCCACGGCGGCAGAAACATCCGCCTTATGGGCACCCGCGGCGAGATTGTGGGCGACATGAAGGCGAATACCATTCGGGTGATGCCTTTTGGCGGCGAAGAAACGCTGATTGATGTAACGGCGCTTACGGACGATTTTTCCGGCCATGCAGGAGGCGACGCGCGCATGGTTGACGATTTCCTGCGCCTTGTGGCCGGGGAAGCGCCTGCTTCTGCGGCGCTGACCTCCATCAGCCGCTCGGTGGAGAGCCATTTGGTGGCGTTGGCCGCCGAGCAATCCCGCCTGGAAGGCGGGCGCGCAATCCTGCTGAAATAAGCGGCAGGGGGGTGGAGGCGGAAGCCTTCACTCCCCTTTTGCGTTTTCCGCGCTTGGCGGCCGCAAACGCTTTTCAAAATAGCGTCCCGTTTCCGCCAGCAAACGCACGGCCCCAGGCAGAAGCTCTGGCGGGAAAGCCCGCAGAAAGCCATGGGCTTCAAAGCTTACATGCCCCTGATAGCCGGAGGAACGCAGCGCATCCAGGAAGGCTGCCCAGGGGAGGGAGCCCAGATAGGGCGCGGTGTGTTGATCGCAGCTGCGCAGATTGTCGTGCAGGTGCAAAAGCCTGAGCCGCCCGCCCAGCTGGGCGGGCATTTGCGCAATGTCCATCCCAAGCAGGTGGGCGTGGCCGGTATCCAGGCAGGCAACAAATAGCGCCTCGCCGGCAATATCGTTCATGCGGTCAATATAGTCCGATAGATCTGCCGCCGTGCTGATGGGGACGGGCTGGAAAAGGCCCCCGCGGCAAAGGAACATGTTTTCGATGGCCAGCTTTACGCCGCATTCCCGCAGGACGGGGATTAGGCGGGTATAAAACTGCCGGTTCAGCTCCCATGTGGCCCTTCGAAGCTCCGAATCCAGGGGCTTGTCCAGCATTATAGGATGCGCCACCGCGTAGGGACTGCCCAGTATTTGCGCCGCCCGGATGCCCGATACCACGGCACGGAAGCGGCGTTCGTTTTCATCCGGCTCGTTTTCCACATAGGTGGGGTAATGGGTATGAAGCTGGCAGGCGGTTAGGCCCAGCTCCCTCATTAGGGCCCGTACATTCTCGAAATAGCGGATCAGCTTCTTTTCCGGCAGCCTATATATGGGCGAATCCAGCGAATAAGCGTGCATGCTGTAATCAATCCCTGGGAAGCCGTTTTCCGCCAGCATTCGCAGCGCGGCTTCATCGCCCAGGGCCTTTGAGAGGGGATACGTAAGCAGGCTAATCATGGTTCGCTTCTTCCATTTCCTTTCGCAGGATTACCCCTTGCATCTGCCGTATGATGCCGCCAGCCATATACCAGTCCCGCACGCCGCGCTGCAAGCGCGTTTCCATGGGCATTTCCTGCCAGGCGGTAAAGCCTTTGCCATATACCCGCTCAAAAACCTGATTATCCCGCAGGGTGTAGGGAACCACCCGAAAGCGTTTTTGGAAGGCCGCCAGGTTGCTCCCGGGCAGAAGCTGTGGCAAAGCGGGGGACATGAGCCATGAGCTGCATGTGAAGGCACGCTCCTCCCTTAGCCCCAAATGGTCGCGGTAGAAGGGGATGGCCGCCTGCAGCGAAGCGGTGATCGCATCGGGCGTCATGGGCGGCCCCTCGGGAATGTGCACGTCCAGCACGGGGTCCCCAGGGGCCAGGGCCATGCGCCACTGATTGGCCGGCAACGATACAGGCTGGGGCTGGATACGCCCCAGCGAGTCTACCGGGTAGCCGGTGATCACGCCGTTTTCGCAATGGTGGGTGGCAACCTGTCCGCAGGTTTCCGTACAAAGCTGCCCGGAAACCTCAAACCTAAGCCCGCTGTCCGCCAGCGCCACGCATTGGGAAAGCGCGTCGTTACGGTAGAACCATGCGCGCACCCGGCTTTTGGTAAAAATGTATTCCAGCCTGCCCAGGCGAAACAGCCGCATCCGCATGTGGTTGGTAAGCCAGGTATATTCCCCCAGCCCCACCCGGCCGGCGCGGTTTTCAAAATGGGTCATCCAAAGAGGGATATCGCTTAATGCGTCGCGCAGCACGGCTTCATGTATCCCATGCAGGGCATACTCCCCTTTGAGCCAGGAAACCCGTGTAAGCAGAATCAACGCCGGATACACGTCCGCCAGGCCTCCCAGAAGGGCGGTTAGCTGGGCGGCGTCCGCCTCGATTTTTTCGGGCCCGTGGGGATCGGCCAGGCCGGCGGCGTCCTTCCTGGCCAGCCGCTCCAGAAGCGGGTTTTGGTTTAGCTGACGCCATACGGTTTCTATCGCCTGCCGCTGCCTACTGGAAAAAGAGATAAGGGCAAATGCTTCGTTGAGCTCCTTTTGGCTTATCAGCATCGCAATTCTCCTTTGGCGTGTTCGCCCTTCGTTTCAGCGAGATTATATCATGACGGCGGCCTTTTTTTACTATACATAATTTGATTTTGCGCCTTTGAAGCAAGATTTTTGTATATTTTGGCCTAGAAATGGCGATATACAATATTCTTTTGGCGCTGGAAATAATGCATTCTTGCCGGTGGAGCGAAAAGGAATTATAGTCAGTACATAAAAAGCGCGGCTTTGGGGTGGAAAAGGCCGCCGCTAGTTTAAAAGAAAGAGGGAATCCAAATGAAACGACTCCTGGCAATCCTCACAAGAGTCTGCCTGCTTTTCGGCCTGGTTTTCGGCCTGGGAAGTAGCGCAATGGCCTACGAGTACACCGGCGAAGGCCCCATTTCCGATGAAATTGTAACGATCAGCATTCTGGGCGGCAACGCCAGCAATACCGGCGTGAACGCGGTTGGGCTTCCTTTCTATGAAAACCTCTATAAGGCTGCCGGCGTAGAACCAGAGCTGGAGCTGCTGGACTATCTTACCTATAATGAAGCGGTCAAGCCCCGCCTGGCAGCCGGCACCGATTTGGCGGATATCATCCGCCTGCCCACTATGGATTCGGATATGGCCTACATTCAGGCCGGGCTGTTCGTAGATTTAACGGAGCTGTTTGACAAATATGGCTTCAACGTAAAGAAAGCTTTGGAGGCGTATGGTGCCAGCGAGGACGACCTGCGCACGCCCGATGGAAAGATTTACTATATGCCTATGCTTTCCAACTCCACCACGCTGTCCCATACGCTGCATTTGAATGTGCAGTGGCTGAAAAACCTGGGCCTGGAGCAGCCCCAAACGATTGAGGAATACTATGAGGTTCTTAAGGCCTTCCGGGATAACGACGCCAATGGCAACGGCGTTCCTGATGATGAAATTCCCCTTACGGTGAAGCGCGCCGACTACCTCAAGCTGATGAGCTGCTTCTGGGGAATTGACCTGAGCACCGGCTTTTTCCTGGACGGGGACGGGAACGTTCAGGCCTCCTACACATCTGAAAATTACCGCGATTACCTGACCTTTATGCATAAGCTGTTTGTGGAGGGGCTGCTGGATCCCGAATTCGCCTCCAACTCGACGGATATCCTAACCAACTACTGCTCTCAGGATCGGGTTGGCAGCATGTATGGCTATACCACCGACGGCTACACCATGGTGAAGAGCAACCCCAACTATGTAGAGGGCGAACCCGTGCTGCTGGCCATGAAGCCCCTGACCAGTTCCTTCGTAAAGGAAGGCTTTTACTGGGGCAACGATCCCATCAACACGCTGTTTGGCATCAGCCGGGATTGCCAAAACCCGGAGATGGCGTTCAAATTCCTGGATTATTGCTTCAGCGGCCGCCAGCAGTGGATTGCCCAGGATTCCGACATTGCGCTAAGCTGCTATCACCTGCCCATCGCGCTGATTCCCGAAACCGAATACAGCATCATTCCCCAATGGATGGCGGAGCGCGACCAGGAATTGAAGCCCTACCATAAGTCCGCGCTGAACATCCGTTACTATACGGAGGAAGAGCTGGAAATCATCGATATGTACAATAGCGACATTGAAACCTATACCAGCGAAAACTATCTGCTTTTCATCACGGGCGCAAAGGATCTATCCGAGTTTGATAGCTATGTCGCCACGTTGGAGAGCATGGGCATCAACGAAATCCGCGATGTGTACCAGAAGCACTTTGGCAAGAACTAAGATCCTGCAATTGTAGAAACGGGGGAGGCCTCCCCCGCAATACCCGGGGACGTTGCAGTAAGGATTCCGCTTATTGCAGCGTCCCCCCTTTTCCAGACAAGAAAGGAGCATGCGGATGCAGTGTGTCAGGCCCCGGCAAACCGTATGGAAAAAGCTGTATCGGGATAGACGCTTGGTTTTGATGGTGCTTCCGGCGGTGGCGTACTACGTTATTTTTTCCTATATCCCCATGACGGGCCTGGTGATGGCCTTCAAAAATTTTGTGCCTGGCAACGGCTTATATGCCGGCGAGTGGGTAGGGCTGAAATGGTTTGAGCGCTTCTTTTCCTCCGTTTATTTTGGCCGTTTGCTGCGCAACACGTTCCTGCTGTCCTTTTACAGCCTGCTGTTTGGGTTTCCGGTACCAATTCTGTTTGCCCTGTGCATCAGCGAAGTGCGCAATACGCGCCTGAAGCGGGGCATCCAAACGGTAAGCTACCTGCCGTACTTTTTTTCCACGGTGGTAGTGGTGGGCATGGTGCGCAACTTTTTGGCCTTAAACGACGGGATTGTGAATACGGTTATTGAATTGCTTGGCGGGAAGCGCGTGAACTTTTTTATGGAGGCAAGCTGCTTCCGCACCATTTATGTATGTACCGGCATATGGCAAAATTTTGGCTTTTCTTCTATTATCTATATCGCGGCCATCCTGGGGATAAGCCCGGAGCTGTATGAATCCGCCAGCTTGGACGGCATTCACAAGTTCCAGGAGGTATGGTATATTACGCTGCCCATTATTAAGCCCACTATTTTGATTCTGCTTTTGCTAAACGTGGGCAATTTGATGAGCGTAGGCTTTGAAAAGGTGTACCTGATGTACAACGGATCCACCTATGAAACGGCGGATGTAATTTCCACCTATGTGTACCGGCAGGGCATCGAATCCAACAAGTACAGCTATTCCGCCGCCATTGGCCTGTTCAATTCCATCATGAACTTCGTGTTTGTTTTTGCCGCTAACTTTGCCTCGCGCCGGCTGGCTGACGCTTCTTTGTGGTAAGGAGGAGGGCAACGAATGAAACGTGGAATCTCCGGCGCTGACCGCGCGTTTTACATCCTTGTGGACTCTTTTCTCTTTTTGGCTGTGCTGCTGACGCTGTACCCATTTCTATATACGCTCAGCATGTCGCTAAGCAGCGTGGACGCCGTTAACCGCAATGCGGTGTGGCTGTTCCCCGTTGAACCCACGCTGGAGGGCTACCGCATTGTGCTGAGCAACCGAATGCTGTTTGTTTCCTTTGGCAACAGCCTGTATTATACCGTTGCGGGCACGCTTTTGAACCTGGCGGCCACGTGCCTGGCCGCGTACCCGCTTTCGCGGCGGCAGTTTGTGCTGCGCAAGCCGCTGAATTTCTTTCTGGCATTTACAATGTATTTTTCCGGCGGGTTGATTCCCACCTATTTTTTGCTAACCAGCATGGGCTTCTATAATTCCCGCTGGGTGATGATTCTGCCCTGTTTGCTGTCAACCTATAATGTGATGGTGCTGCGCTCCGCCTTTAGCGAAATTTCCAGCGAGCTGATTGAAAGCGCGCAGATCGATGGGGCGAACGATTGGATTATCCTGTTCAAGCTGGCAATACCGCTGGTAAAGCCCACGCTGGCGGTGCTGGCGTTGTATTACGCCGTGGGCCATTGGAACGACTTTTTTACGGCGATGATCTATCTGGGAAAAACGGAGCTTCAGCCGTTGCAGCTGCTTTTGCGCCGTGTTCTGCTGGAGGCAAGCAATGAGATGCTCTCCAGCAATATGGACGTTCGCACACTTAACCTTGCGGCAACCACCATCCAGGTACGGTATGTGACCATCGTGGTTGCAACCCTGCCAATCCTGCTGGTTTACCCCTTCCTGCAAAAGTATTTTGTGAAGGGTATTATGGTAGGCGCGGTGAAGGGATAAGCGTGTGCCAGGGGCTCCATCCTACGCATTCGGCCGGAGGATGGAGCCTCTTTTTATGCCTTGGTTTCGGACGCGGCGTGCGCCTCGCGGTATTCCCTGGGCGACGTTCCCTCAAAGCGGGAAAAGGCGCGCTTGAAGGAAAGATAGTTTTCATAGCCGCAGCTTAGGGCAATGCTGGAAAGGCTTTTCTCTGTGTGAAGAAGCAGCTCCTTGGCCTTGGTCATGCGCAGCTGTAGAAGCGCCGTGCTGAAATTCTGGCCCGTTTCCTGCTTGTAGAGCCGGGAAAGGGCCCCGACATTGGTGTCAAACTGCCCCGCCAGGTACTTTAGCGACATATCAGGCAGGCTATAATACTCGTTTATAAAGCGGTTTACCGAGGCGATTAGCGCTGCGCCTGAATGCCGGGACTTTGCGGCCGTTCCGTTGCAAAGCGCCGCGATATACCCTTCCACCGCGTCCCAGCTAGCCGGGGAGCAGGCGGGCGCTTGGGCGGCGCAGCCCTTTTCTTCCGCCCAGCGCTGCAATAGCGTTAGCACATAGGCGGCCTCCCGCGCCGTTCCCTTCTCCCGGAAGCAGGCCAACGCTTCCAGACAGCTTTTTTCATCGCTGTTTTGCAGGTGAATCAGGAGGGGAAGCAGCTCGCCCAGCGGAATCAGCTGCTTCTGGGCGTTCAGCTGGGCGATAGCCTCCTGATAACAGGCCGGGAGCGCATCCACGCCGGCGTAGATACCGGAACAGGCAGACAGCCTGGCAGTTTCCTTCACCTGCCGGGAAAGCGCGCCGCACGCCTCCGGCGTATTGGCCCAGAACAGATAGCCCTGATAGTCCAACGGCATATCCAGCTTTAAAGAGGCGGCGTCCGGCGCCGAAAGCGGCTCCCCGCGGCGCGTAATTGCCAGGAAATAGGGCTGCTCTGTGGCCAGCCAGGGGAAAAGGCGGTTGACGTTATAGTTCTCCTTCCATTCGCCTTCATAGCCGCCGGACATGATGCGCAGAAGGATTTCCCCGCGCATTTCGGTAACGAAGCTTTTCATTTTCCGCTGGAGCGCTTCGTTTTGTTCTGTAATTTCAAGAATGTGGGAGGTCAGCCCTCCAATGGCGTCCCGCTGGTTTTTGACGGCGGAGTTTGAAATGCTTTGCAGCAGCTTGTTCAGCGGCCGGGTGAAGAGATAGGTAAACAGGAGCGCCAAAAGGGCGCTTGCGCTTAGCGCCAGCAGCAGGCTTATGGAAATGCTGCCTGCGTTTTTGGTTCGGTACAATTCCTCAAAGCTGGGATAGGTGAACATAAGGCTGAGGGCGGGGCGTTTGATGCTGCGAAAAGCCTCGCCCGAAGCCTCCGCCTCAAGGGTGATGGAGGAAAAATTGTCGTATTTCAGCTGATCGAGATACTGCTGCAATTTGGCGCAATCAAGCAGGAAGGCAAGGCGGCAGGCAGAAGCGCGGTTTGGGTCGGGATAAGAGAGCACCCAGTAGCCCTCGCGCAGCGAGCGGACCGGCGAAAACAAATCGCTGGAATGCAATTCCTCCTCCAGGCGGGATAGATCCAGCATGCAATACACATCGGTATATTTGTTCCAATCGGCAAACCATCCGTATTTACAGATGATGGAGCCTTTTTGGGTATTGATGATAAGGATATCCTCGGTAAATGGGAGCAAGGTGGTTTTGTAGAGAAGGTCGTTGGAGATTTCAAGCTGCCGCACCAGGTTCATTTCCTGTTGATAGATAGCGGAATGGCTGACGCTTTTTTTATACCAGCTGGAACGGTAGATTTCGTTCGCGGTTGTTTCGATCGCGTCAAACTCCGCGGCGGTCGTCTGCGCAACGTGGTCCATGGCTTCCGACTTTGCCGAAAGAAAATCCGCGCGCATCTGCCTGATTTGACTGATTGTATGGTTCATTGTAAGCAGCACCACAGGCAGCGCGATGCATAGAAAATAAATGAAAAACGCCCTTAAGGACAGCCGGTTCTTCATCTTCCATTCTCCTTCCATAATGGGCAACGGCGCAATCCCAGAAGCTCAAGGAAGCGGCGCTCCATAGAGCGGGGAAAAACCGGCAAGGCGTTCCTGGGACGTGGAGGGCATCGCTATGCTCCGGCGGTATTCCTTCGGCGTTTCGCCGCACACCAGCTTAAAGCGCTGGCAAAAATACGAAACATCCGGGAAGCCTACCGCCTGGGCGATTTCGGCCAGACTGGCGGAGGTTTCCTCCAGCAACTTTTTGGCCGCGTCTATGCGCGTTTGCAAAATCAACTGGCCGGGCGTCATGTGAAATTCCTTTTGGCAAAGCGCAAAAAGCTTGCTTTTGCCCATATGCATTTCCGCGCAAAGGACGTTTAGGGAAATGGGCTTGGCGTAATGCTGAAGGATATAGAACTTTAAGCGATGGGCGTCGCTCATTTGCGCGATCGACAGCATTCCCTGCAAACGCACCTCCGAGATGCACGCGTGGATGATTTCAACCAGGGAGGACAGCTGAACCGAGGAAACCTGCTGGAGCCTGCCGTAGCTTTCTTTCAACTCGGCTTCCTGGGCGTACCAGGATAGCAGCTCGCGGGAGCGTTCCCATTGCTTTTCCCGGGGGGTTTCGTCCAGGAACTGCCCAAACAGGATGGAGGCGAGGATTTTGCCGTTTTCCACCACGGGCATGGCAACCTCGATAAGGCCGCAGTGACAGCGGTATTTCTTCATCTTTTGCGTGGCGTTCATTTCTTTCAGCGCCATCCTGTCACAGCTGAGGCATCGCTCCAGCCCGCCCGGCGCGCATTTGACAGCCATGCAAAACTCCGCTTGCTTGCTGGAGGTGAAAACCTCCTTTGCCTGATCGTCCATGAGGGCGAATTTTAACCCGAGGCAAATATGGAGATGCTTCAACAAAGCCGCCAGCTTTTCAAATTCTTCGCCTGTAAGCATGCCTGCTCCTTCTTTCCCGGCTGGAATTTCCGGTTTCCAAACCAATTATACTACGATTTCTTGAGAAACGGAAGATCGCAACAAAAATATGCAGGATTCTCTCTCCCCAAGCGGAAGGCGTTTTGCTATGATAGGCTTACCAAAAGGAGAGGGAGGCAATACTTATGTCCAATACTACGCTGGTTGTTATGGCTGCCGGCCTGGGCAGCCGCTATGGCGGGCTGAAGCAAATTGCGCCCGTGGATAACGCCCGCCATATCCTGATTGATTTTTCCATTTACGACGCTGTACGGGCGGGCTTTGACAAGCTGGTATGCATCGTTAAGCCGGAGCTGGAACAGGAGTTTCACGAGGCCATTGGGCGGCGTATCGCCCCGTTTATCGATTTGCATTACGCCTTTCAACGGCCGGATGCGCTGCCTAAGGGGTATTCGGTTCCAGAAGGCCGCACGAAGCCATGGGGCACCGCCCATGCGGTTTTGTGCGCCAAGGATCAAATCCATACGCCCTTTGCCGTGATTAACGCGGATGATTTTTATGGCAGGACGGCCTTTGAGAGCATCCATACCTTCCTGAGCGAGCCGCATGCCGCCAACGAGCATGCCATGGTGGGCTACCGGGTGGAAAACACCCTGACGGAGCATGGCTCCGTTGCCCGGGGCGTGTGCGAAACGGATGCGGACGGTTATCTTGTGGGCGTAACGGAACGCACCCATATCGAGCCCAGGGAGGGCGGAGCGGCCTTTACAGAGGATGGCGAGCACTTTACCTTTGTGCCTGCGGGAGCCATTGTATCCATGAATTTGTGGGGCTTTCAACCGAGCATTCTGGACGAGATCGAAAACCGCTTCCCCGCTTACCTGGACGCCAATCTGCCGGTCAATCCTTTCAAGTGCGAGTACTTCCTGCCCTTGATTCCCAACGCCCTGATACAGGAGGGCAAGGGAAGCGTTAAGGTGCTGGGTACCCATGAAAAGTGGTACGGCGTAACCTACAAGGAGGATATGCCCAAGGTGCAGGCCGCCATTGCCCAGATGAAGCGGCAGGGCGTGTATCCCGACGAGCTGTGGAGGAAATAACCATGCTGGAAATTTGCAATCAGTTTCAACTAAAGGCCAGGGCCATTTCCTGCGAACCTTATGGAAACGGCCATATCAACGTCACCTATTTGGTGAAAACGGCGGACGGGCCGGATTATATCCTGCAAAAGCTGAGCCGCCAGGCGTTTCACGACATTCCCGCCCTGATGAAAAACATCGGGCAGGTAACGGCCCATTTGGCGCAGCAGGACCCCGACCCAAGGCATAACCTGCACCTGATCCCTACGCTGGAGGGGGCGACCTACCTGCACGCAAAAGACGGCGAGTATTACCGGGTGTACGATTTTATCACCCACAGCGTAAGCCTGGATCGCCCGGAGCGGGAAAACGACCTTTATGAATGCTCCTACGCGTTTGGCAAGTTCCAGCGCGCGCTGGAAAGCTTCCCGGTGGAACAGCTGAGCGAAACCATTCCTCACTTCCACGATACTCCCGGGCGTTACCAGGCGCTTCGGGACGCCATCGCGGCGGATGCGATGGGCCGCGTTAGGGAATGCGGGAAGGAGATTGCCTTTGCCCTGGCCCGGGAGGAGGAGGCCGCCAGCCTGATGAAGCTGCTCCATTACGGCGAACTGCCCCTGCGGGTTACCCATAACGATACCAAGCTGAATAACGTTATGCTGGACGAGGAAACCCACGAGGCGGTTTGCGTGATTGACCTGGATACGGTGATGCCGGGCCTGGCCGCTTTTGACTTTGGCGACCTTGTGCGCTTTGGCGCAAACACGGGCGCGGAGGATGAAAAGGACCTGAGCAAGATCGGCATTTCCCTGCGCAACTATGAGCAGCTGCTCAAGGGCTTCCTGGCCGCTTGCGGTACTGCGCTGACGGAAAAGGAAATTGAAACGCTTCCCCTGGGCGGCAAGCTGATGACCCTGGAATGCGGCGTGCGATTCCTGACCGATTATTTGATGGGCGACGTGTATTTTCACATCCACCGGCCAGAGCACAACCTGGACCGCTGCCGCACCCAGTTCCAGCTGGTGGCCAGCATGGAAAGCAACTGGCAGGCAATGCTGGAGGCCTTGAAGCGGGCGCATCTGTAAAAACTTACATGGCAGGTGTTTACGAAGCATCTGTTCTTTTGCCGATGAATGCCTGATAGCCTACTTTCGCACCGCGAAAGTACCCCTTATGTTGACGGTCTGAGAACCACCGTTTTAGCCGGTGGTTCTGATTGGGCCTTGTTCCTATCGAACGTTTGTTTGACAAGGCTGTATAAAACCTGTATCATAGCAGGAGCTGGAAAGGGGCGAAGGGCAAATGGTCGTATTGGGGATTGACCCGGGCCTGGCTACGCTGGGCTGGGGCGCAATTGAGGCGGAGCGGGGAAAGCAAAGGCTGATTGATTACGGCTGCATCCTTACCACGCCGCAGCAGCGCTTTCCCGAACGGCTCAGGCAGATTGGCGAGGATATGCGCGCGCTGTTGAAAACCTATAAGCCCGAGGAAATCGCGTTTGAGGAATTGTTTTTTGCCAAGAACGTGACCACCGCCCTTACCGTGGGCGCGGCGCGCGGCGTAAGCATAGCCGCCTGCGCCGAATATACCGACCGGCTGTACGAATATACGCCCATGCAGGTAAAGCAGGCTATCGTAGGCTATGGCAAGGCGGAAAAGCAGCAGATTCAGCAAATGGTGAAGCTGCTTTTGCACATGGAGGAGATTGCCAAACCGGACGACGCGGCGGACGCGATCGCCATAGCGCTTACGCACGCGGCCACAGGCCCCGCGCGGGAACAGTTTAAGATGAAATGAGGCATTTGGCATGATTGCAATGCTTAAAGGCGCGCTGATGGAGAAAAGCGAGGGGGAGGCCGTGGTGATGACCGCCTCCGGGCTGGGCATGCGTGTGCAGTGCAGCATGACCACGCTTTCCGCTTTGCCTGCGGCCGGGCAGGAATGCACGCTGTACACCCATATGAATGTACGCGAGGACGCGATGGAGCTTTTTGGCTTTGCCCGCAGGGAGGAACGCGATATGTTCCGCAGGCTGATCGGCGTAAGCGGCATCGGGCCCAAAAGCGCGCTTGGCGTGCTGGGCAGCATGCCGCTGAGCGACCTGCGCCTGGCCATTCTCACGGGCGATGCGACGGCCCTGTCCCGCGCGCCGGGCATTGGCAAAAAAACGGCCCAGCGCATCAGCTTGGAATTGAAGGACAAGCTGGCGCAGGAGGCGCTTAACGGCACGGCGGAGGCGGACGAAGCGCTGTTTGCAGCGGACGCGCAAGCCCCCGCGCAGGACGCACTGAGCGAGGCTATGCTGGCCCTCAAATCGCTGGGCTACACGCCGCAGGAGGCCGCCGCGGCCCTCAAGGGCGTAAAGGGCCAGGCCGATACGCCGGACGAGCTGATTAAGCTGGCGCTGCGCCATATGGCGCAGAACAGTTAGGGAAAATAGGGGGAAGGGCAATGAGGGGGAACCATTTTAAGAAATATGTATTTTTTGCGCTGATGCTGGCCGCGGCGCTTTTGTGCGCGGCGGCCCTGGCGGAGGGCGTAAGCACGAAGGAGGAGCTGTATGAAGCCGTCAAGGCCGCAAAGGGCGGCGAAGTGATCGCCCTGTCGGCGGATATTACCCTGGATTCCGAGTACGCGCTTGTAAATTCCAAGGGAAAAGAAATTATGATCGACCTTGGCGGGCATACATTGAAAAGCGCTTACTTTGAGCAGGGAACGTATTCTGTGCGGAACGGAACGGTTATTGGCGCATATTTGTTAGGCGAGGGCAAGGCTATTGCTGTGCACCTGGCCGAGGACGTGCGCTGCAAGGGCACAACCATTACGGCGGTGCTCATCGATGATCGAAACGGCGGAAAAATCGCGTTTTCAAATGCGGGCAGCATCGACGGCCCCTATGGCATTCAGATCAATCAGTACAGAAAGAGCACCATTCAAATTACCAATACGGGCACCATAACAGCGGACGCCTATGCGATCTATAGCCTTAGCGAGGCGGATGGCGCCGTTAAAATCGTGAACGACGGCCTGCTGGAAAGCCGTTGCTGCGCGGCGGTTAGAATTCAACCTACGACTGATAAACATAAAGCTACGCTAAGCATTGAGGGCGCCGGGGCGCTGACGGGCGCGTGCGGGGTTCACTCCACAGGCAACACTACCCTAACCATTGATCAGCGTATTACGGCCGTTTATACCTCCGAAAAAAACCAGGCGGTTCTGGCGCAGGAGGAAGACCGGAAAAGGATTTACCAGGTCCAGTTTATTACGATAATGGGAAAAATGACCGATGAAAACAACGAAAGCATGCTGAAGTTTGCCAGCCTGCGCGATGAAGCGACAAACGGCGTGGCCGTAGCAATACAAAACGAGAATGGCGATGCGAACAAGCTAACCCTTTCCGGCACGCTTAGCGCCACAAACCGCCTGCTTTTGCTGCCCGGCGCCTCGCCCTTTGGATCAAAGATGAGCGTGGCGGTGCATTCCTCCCTCGCGCCGGATAGCAAGGCGGATTCCTTTGACGTATGGCTGCCGCTGGAGAAAAGGCCGGCCGAGTTTAACGAGGCCGGGGCGGAAAAGCAGCTAAAGGCCGCCATGAAACGGCTGGATGTGGAGGGCTTTCTGGCGGGAGGCGGACGCCTGCGCGTTTGCGTGAGCGCGCCGGTGCTAAACCAGGAAGGGAAGATGCTGATATCCGTTACGCGCAGCGCGCTGGTGCAGGAGCTTATGGGCGGTTATTTGACCGCGGAAGGAATGGAATGGGATACCGGCGTTGCCGAAGAAATTTATAACCAGAAAAGCACCGTGCTCACGGACGGTGAGGAGCTAATAGACGCGTTTGAAGACGCAATGGCTGCCAGGGATCAATACGCCATTGACCTGGACTGCGATGTGATCGTTGAAAACAGCGACACAGGCACGCAAAGCCGCTTTCATGCGTTTCGTCCAAAGAAGGGCGGCATGCTGTATGTGGAGGGAAATGGGCATATCCTGCAAAATGGCATCCTTTCGCTTGGCTCGCCGGCTACCCTGCGCAATTTGACGTTTAACGGTTTGAGGTGCTATAACGGGAAAGTGACGATTGAAAATAGCCGCTTCACAAGCCTGGATTTCAGCCAGGCAAATGCAAACCTTATAGGCGTGACGGCTACGAGTGAAGATGCAAGGCTGGAGCTGTGGGACACGGATGCGCAGATTGACGCGGGCTGCACGGCGGCTTTCCTTTCCGCAACCCTTGATGATAAGGGCACAATGACAATTCTCAACAATGGGAATGTTTCGCAGGAACTTGCCCTTTCAGTAAGGGGAGGCACGATAAAGCTATCGGGCGAAGGGCAGGCGAGAAGCATTGAGCTTTATGATGAATCAGAATATTGGAATAAGAAGGCTGTTTTTAAGGTAGAGCACGACGCGGACGAGCTTGAGATTAACGCGGGCCCCGGCACGACGGTTGCCTATAAGGGTAATGTGGAGGGAAACGTGGAGATCGAAAGACTGGAAAAGGGCGCGAGCATCACGCTTTCCGGCACGGTGGGCGGAGAGGTGGTTGTTGCCATCAACCCCAAGAAGATCGGCCTTGAGGCGGATGGCAAAACGGTGGAAAAATACGTGCAGGCATGCTTGAAAGGGCTGAAGCTGAGCAACTGCAAAACTGCGGAAAATGAAGCGGTGACTGTGCGTTTGCGGGACTATGATGCGATGTACCTAAGGACGTCTGAAATGAGCGAGGATGAATTGACGCTTACGGCGAACATTGTGAAGTATGACGTATCCTACGATGGCGCGCAGGTTATATGCACAGGACGCACAAATACCACCCAAGAATGGAAGTGGCAGAAGAATGGCAGCGGGTGGGGCGACCCTGTTTTTGAAACGGTTGTGCGCTACGACGCGGAGGGAAACGTTATAGATTGACGCGGACGGCGAAGAATGGCTGACGGGAAAGAGGAACGGCGATGGACGACAGAATCGTTTCCACAGGCTTTCGGGACGGGGAGGACGAGCAGGAAAGCAGCCTGCGCCCCAAAAGCCTGCGCGAGTATATTGGGCAGGAGAGCGTGAAGCAAAACCTGCATATTTCCATTGAGGCGGCGCTCAAGAGGCATGAGCCGCTGGATCATTTGCTGCTGTACGGCCCGCCTGGCCTGGGCAAAACCACGCTGGCGGGTATCATCGCCTCGGAGATGGGGCAGAACATCCGCATCACCAGCGGCCCGGCCATTGAAAAGGCGGGCGATCTGGCCAGCATTTTAACCAACCTGGCGGATGGCGACGTGCTTTTTATTGACGAGATTCACCGCTTGAGCCGTTCCGTGGAGGAGGTTTTGTACCCCGCCATGGAGGATTACGCGCTGGATATCATGATTGGCAAGGGCCCCACGGCGCGCAGCATCCGCCTGGATCTGCCGCGCTTTACGCTGGTTGGCGCAACCACGCGCGCGGGCCTTTTAAGCGCGCCGCTGCGCGACCGCTTCGGCATGCTGTTCCGCCTGGAAATGTACACGCCGGAGGAGCTTTCGGCCATAGTCAGGCGCAGCGCGGGAATTTTGAACGTGCGCGCGGAGGACGACGGCATTTTGGAAATCGCCCGCAGAAGCCGCGGTACGCCGCGCATTGCCAACCGCATGCTCCGGCGCGTGCGCGACTTTGCGCAAATACGCGCGGAAGGCGTGATCACGCGCGAGGTAGCCCGCCAGAGCATGGATATGCAGGACGTGGACGAGCTGGGCCTGGACAAGCTGGACCGCACCATGCTTGCCACCGTGATGGATAAGTTTGGAGGCGGCCCGGTGGGCCTGGAAACGTTGAGCGCTATGACGGGAGAGGACGCCACCACCATTGAGGACGTGTACGAGCCGTATTTGATGCAGCTGGGCTTTATGCTGCGCACGCCGCGCGGGCGCGTGGTAACGCCTGCCGCCTACGAGCATATGGGCCGCAAGCCCCTTGCGCCGCCTGATGAAGGGGAACAGATGAGGATATGAAAACAAGCGATTTTGATTATGAGCTGCCGCAGGAGCGAATTGCCCAAACGCCCATGGAGCCGCGCGACCACAGCCGCCTGCTGGTGTATAACCGGACGGATGGCAGCGTGGAGCATTTGCATTTTTACGATTTACCGCGCTTTTTGCGCAAGGGCGACGTGCTGGTTATCAACGAAACCAAGGTGATTCCCGCGCGGCTGCTTGGGCAGAAGGAGGATACCGGCGTACCCGTGGAGGTGCTGCTGCTCAAGCGCTTGGAGCGCGACGTATGGGAGGCGCTGGTGCGCCCGGGCCGCAGGCTGCACCCCGGGGCCATGTGCAGCTTTGGCGGCGGCCTTTTGCGCGCGGAGATCACCGGCACGGCGGAGGACGGCGGGCGCAGGGTGCGCTTCCATTACGATGGCGTGTTTGAGGAAATCCTGGACAGGCTGGGCCAGATGCCCCTGCCGCCCTATATTCACGAAAAGCTCCAGGATAAAACCCGCTACCAAACCGTATACGCCAGGGAGGAGGGCAGCGCCGCCGCGCCAACGGCAGGGCTGCACTTTACGCCGGAGCTGCTTGAAAAAATCCGCGCCATGGGCGTGGAGATTGCGCCGGTGCTGCTGCATGTGGGCCTGGGCACCTTCCGCCCGGTGAAGGCGGAGGATTTGAGCGAGCACCATATGCATGTGGAGCACTATGAGGTAACGCCAGAGGCGGCAAGCAAAATCAACGCCGCGCGGGCGGCGGGCGGGCGCTGCGTGTGCGTGGGCACCACCAGCGTGCGCACGCTGGAAACCGTTACGGGCGGGGATGGGCTTGTGAAGGCGCAAAGCGGCGATACGGGTATTTTCATCACGCCCGGCTATACCTTCCATGCCACCGACGCGCTGATTACCAATTTTCATTTGCCGCAGAGCACGCTGCTGATGCTCGTTTCCGCGCTGATGGGACGCGAGGAGGCCCTGCGCGTGTACCGCGAGGCCGTGGCGGAAAAGTACCGCTTTTTCTCCTTTGGGGACGCCATGCTCATACTAAACAAGTAATTAAACAAGGCCGGACGACAAGGGAGAAATCCTTATGCCGTCCGGCTTTTTCGTTATTCTGCCGGTTCGATTTGCTTGTAAACGAAGCGGTGTTCTATGCCATTTCTGAACCGAATTGACGTGACTTTTCCGTCCAAAATACAAAAGTTTGAGCAGACCGAATTAACAAACTCTTTTGTTATCTGCGGGTCGGTTGACTTAATCATCCGGATGTAGTCAACATGGCGGGAGTTGAGGATCTCTTGGGTCAATGCGTAGTACGAAGCCTTCGCAATGAAGTCAGCATCACTCATGTTCCTATCAGCCGTAGCCTGATCGTCGAGCTCCTGTATTCGCTGGTCGATCTGATCGAGCTGGTCGTTCAGTTTCTTCCGCTCGATAAAATACTCCGTTTTCGGCATTGGATCGTCCTCATACAGATAGAGCTGGCTTAGGCGGGTAATTGCTCGCTCAATACGCCGCTTTTCCTTGTCTAGCAGATCACGCTCGGTGACCTCGGTCGTGATCTGAACCTCTGCCGGCTCGAACTCAGAGACACCGTACTTCTCCGACATGAAGAACTCTCGCATGGCATCCAGACCCGGCTGCTCGATGTGATCGATGTCTACGAACTCCGGCCCACGGAGCAGCTTCTTCTGGAGGACGGCTGATGATGTGGACTTCCCAAAGGAAGCCTGTGCCCGGACGATATTTGCGATGTAGTTCAGGACGAATGGGCCGAGGGTGATTTCCGATACAAACTTGTTGGTACAGCTATCGCTCTTCCGGCGTTTACTGCACAAATAGATCGATGGCCTCCATCCGTCCGAACGCTTCCGGTCAACGGTTGCGCTGTACTGGCTGCCGCATAGGCCGCAGGTGATGAGGCCGGCGAACACATGAACGTTTTTCCGCTTATAAGTCTTGAAGGTTCCGCGCTTCTTCAGGTTGTTGCGATCCAGCTTGCTCTGGCAGATGTCAAACATCTCCTTTGTGATGATTGCTTCATGATGTCCGGGTACGATGATGACATCCTCAGGAGGCCGGAAAGACCAGCTAGACAGCCCCTTGCTTTCGTTTCGGTAGTTGTAGCGCATTGCTCCATAGTAAAACGGATTTGTCAGGATCGTCCATACCGAGTTGGTGTTCCACGCTCCGTAGTGAGTCTTCAGTCCCTGCCTGTTCAGCTCCTTGGTGATCGAGAGCACCGTTCCGGATTCGCTGTATGTCTGGAAGATCCACGCAACGATCTTCGCTTCTTCGGGGTTGGCGGTGAACACACTTGTTCCTTTCTCATGGGCGTACCCGTAAGGACAGCGACCACCGTTCCATTTTCCATCGTTTGCACGAGAGAGGGCGACGGCAGAAACACGCTCTCCGGTCATCTTCCGCTCCAGCTCGGCAAAAACAAGGATGATCTTCAGCATAGCCTCGCCGATTGCCGACGATGTGTCGAATTGCTCGTTTTTGGAGATGAAGGTGACATGGAGATCCTTCAGCTCGGAGTACATGGCTGTGAAGTCCATGAGGTTTCGGCTGATGCGATCGATCTTCCAGACCACCAGATGCGTGAACTCGCCGCTCCGGATCCGGGACATCATCTGCTGGTAGCCCGGTCGGCTCGTATTCTTTGCAGAGTAATTCATGCTGCACCCCTTTTTCAGATGGTATAATTCTGGTGTGGGTGTCGTACCGGAAAGGAGAAAAATGAGCATGTCGATTGCTGAAATCGAGATCACCCGGCAAAACGGCCAGATCACCGTCCGGCTGACTGTCGATCCTTCAAGGCTTTGTCCACAAGGGAAGCAACAAGTTGTTCAAGCTCTTTGCCGCGCACTTGAACGAGATCTTCCTCTGGAACTGAAAAACTGACCGTTTCGGCGGTGCGCCCTTCTATCGGCTGGTCGGAGGGCGTTTCCGTTGTGAAGCAGATTACCTCGCCATTCCGCGTGATGTAGCTACGGACGATATACGGTACATCCGATCTGCCGCAGAGATAGTCCAGCGACACGTCAAAGAAATCCGCCATAGCGATGAGCATCTCCGGCCTTGGCTCCTTCTTTCCAAGTTCCCAGTCCGTGATTGAAGCCTGACTGGAATTGATGGCAGACGCAAGTTGCATCTGTGATATTTTCCGCTCCAGCCTCAACTGCCTGATACGAAAAGTCATGGAATACACCTCCAAAGTATATTATACATCTAAAAGCGGTGATTTTTATACCGCTCTTTTTGTTTTTTACTATTGACAACAACAGCATTTCTTTGTAAGATAACTACGTAAAACAAATAAAGCAGTAATTAGGGGGTGAAAAAAACGCAGAAGCAAGTAATTGGCATCAGGAGGCTCCGACAAGCGTCCGGCTTGACGCAAAGTGAGCTCGGTCGTTTGAGCGGTCTGAATCAGCAGACTGTTTCCGACTACGAGAAGAACCGCCGGCTGCCGACCTTCATGGCTGGCCGTCGGATGGCAAAGGCGCTTGGTGTCAGCATGGATGATTTAGCCGCAGCCATTGATGAGCAGCTTGACCAGAAGTGTAGCAAACTCTCATCCCAGTAGCAGTTTACCAAGGAGGATACATTGATTGGGACCACTTCAGGGTGTACGAGCTCGATGACGACGGCAACGAAACCGATACGATAGACTACGACGCTCAGGAACTCTCCATGAGAGAAAGTCTTTTCGGCGAGTTCAGGAGGCTGTTCGTCGAGCGGTTCCCGTCATTCTATCTTGTGGACAAATGGCTGAGTGGCTGCCACCTCCACCAAAACCGACACGCCATTCTGGAGAACGGGCTGTTCTTCGTCTGCTTGGTTGACAACGAATGGTCGGTGGCGGTTGAGCTGATCCAGAAGGACTACAACACCGGCGACTACGACGACTTCATGCCATCACTCCAGCGCAGACACTACAAGAATTACCTCGAAGGTATGAAAAACTGTCTGTTGGAACTCTACCCTGAAATTGGTGTCTACAAAGGAGCTTGGACGAGTGGAACCATCAAGCGATCAGAGGCGATCACATCCTGAGCCGAAAAACAGTGACCTGAAAAATGCTCGTGAAAACCTCACGGGCATTTCTTTATTGCAATAGGCCCGGAAAAGGCCATATAATACCCACCAGCCTTTCAAAAGGCAAAACCCTACCAAATACTCATCCTCGCAAAAAAGGCGTTAAAAAGCCGCACAAAGCCGGAAAAAGTACAAGTCCGCTAGGAGGTTTTTTGAAGGCAAGCTATAAAATATTCATCCGCAAAAACAAAGTCGGCAAAAGCCGCCCAGCTTGCCAAAAAGGGTTCTGCGTGATAAGCTAAGGCGGTAAAGCATTTTTAGGTATTTCACAGTTTCTTGTATGGCGTGAACATTGGGGATGCGATGCTCATTTTATAACCTGCCGTAAGGAGGCTGAAACGATGGAGCTGCTGGAAGCTGTTCACGCCCGGCGCAGCTATCGCGGGCAATACCTGCCGGATAGAGTGCCGCGCGAGGACTTGAGGAAGATCATGGAGGCGGCGCTTGCCGCGCCCTCCGGCTGCAACCTGCAAACCACAAGCCTTATCGCTGTGGACGATCCCGTGCTGATGCGCGATATCGCGTCGATTGTGAAAAAGCCCTGGATTGCCTCTGCGCCGGCGGGCATTTGCGTGCTTACCAAGGAGCAGGTCAGCTACCGCGGCGCAAGCTACCATGTACAGGACTACGCCGCTGCGATTGAAAACGCGCTGCTGGCCATTACCGCGCTGGGCTATGAAAGCTGCTGGCTGGAGGGCTACGTAACCTATGTGGACGGCATTGGCCGCGCCATCGCCAACCGTTTGGGCGTGCCCGGCGATATGCAGCTGGTGGCCTACCTGCCAGTTGGCAAGGCGGCCGAAGCCGGGGAGCGCAAGGAGAAGCGTCCCTTTGCGGAACGCGCGTGGTTCAACGGGTACCAGGCGCGCGAGGAGTGAACACGAGGGATAAAGGCCAGGATGATTTGGCCGCCCCTTTGCATTGAGGAAGCTTCGCGCAGGGCTGGGGATGCGCGCGCGGAGCGAATGAACCAAGACGTCCCCCCGGAAGCCCTGCGCTTTTTCTATGCCGAAGCAAGAAAAAGAGGAGGCTTTCCGGTGAAGCGTTCTTTGAAGGAATGTAAGGGCTTTTGCCAGCTGAGGGCCGGATGGACGGCGCCCTGCCTTTGCCGCTGCGCAATGCAAACCTGCCGGTGCTGACGCGTGTGCAAACGCCCATGGAATTGCAGGGACGGGCGTTTGCCGCGCAGGGAACGCTGCAATTTTGCGCATTCCGCTAGGGTAGCTGCTGGGCGTGCGCTTAGCGGCGCTGCGATGGAGCCGTTTATGCGCGGCGGGGGCCGGGCAGCGGGATGGCCGTGTTGGTTTTGTTCATGGGCATGCTGGGCTGTCGCTATGGCAGCTTGGCGTGGAAAAATATCTGGTTCTGGAAAAATGAGGTTTTCTTCTGCGCCTGGCCGGTTTCAACGGCCGGGCGCAGCGCGTTTACAAACGATAAAAAGTGCCGTTTTTGTGGATTTTCTTTTGTATTTTCCCTTGTTTCGGCAAAGCCGGCGTGTTATGATAATTCGGTTGAGAAGCAAGGGGGAGCATGCATGCGCATCGGATTTGACCACGACCGGTACACTACCATGCAATCGGAGCATATTCGCCAAAGGATCGCTGCCTTTGGCGGAAAGCTTTATTTGGAGCTGGGGGGAAAGCTTTTTGACGATTATCACGCGGCCAGGGTGCTGCCGGGCTTCAAGCCTAACAGCAAGGTGGAGATGCTGCTAACCCTGAAGGAGCAGGCCGAGCTGGTGATCGCCATCAATGCAGACGACATTGAAAAAAGCAAGGTGCGCGGCGATTTGGGCATCACCTATGATGCGGATGTGCTGCGCCTGATCGACGCGTTCCGCGATATCGGCCTGTATGTGGGCAGCGTGGTGATGACCCGCTGGCGGGATCAGCACACGGCGGAGCTGTTCAAGCAGCGGCTTGAGAACCTGGGCGTTCGCGTGTTCCGGCATTTCCCCATCGAGGGCTATCCCTATGAGGTGGAGCAGATTGTAAGCGACGCGGGCTTTGGACGCAACGAATATGTGCAGACCAGCCGCCCCCTCGTGCTGGTGACGGCCCCAGGGCCCGGAAGCGGCAAAATGGCCGTATGCCTGAGCCAGCTGTATCAGGAGCATCAGCGCGGCGTGCAGGCCGGTTATGCCAAGTTTGAAACCTTCCCCATTTGGAACCTGCCGCTGAACCACCCGGTAAACATCGCCTACGAGGCGGCCACCGCCGACCTGGACGATGTAAACATGATCGACCCCTTCCACCTGGACGCGTATGGCGAAACCACGGTGAATTACAACCGGGATATTGAGATTTTTCCGGTGTTGAACGCTGTTTTTGAGCGTATTTATGGCAAATCGCCCTATCAATCGCCTACGGATATGGGCGTGAATATGGTAGGCAATTGCATCATTGACGACGAGGTATGCCGCGAGGCGGCAAAGCAGGAGATCATCCGCCGGTATTATGCGGCGCGCTGCATGCTGGTGCAGGGCCGCACAGAGCAGGCCGAGGTGGACAAGCTACAAATGCTGCTGCAAAAAACCGGCCTAAGCGCTGAAATGCGGCCGGTGATCGCGGCGGCGCGCAAACGCGCGGAGGAAACCGAAGCCCCTGCCCTGGCTGTGGAGCTGCCGGACGGGCGCATTGTTACCGGCAAAACCTCAAACCTGCTGGGCCCGTCCGCCGCGCTTATCCTGAACGCTCTAAAGGCGCTGGGCGGCATTGACCAGGAGGCCGAGCTGATCTCGCCTACGGTGATTGAGCCGCTGCAATCCCTCAAGTGCAAGTATCTGGGCAACCATAACCCGCGGCTGCATAGCGACGAGGTGCTGGTGGCGCTGTCCATCTGCGCGGCAACCGACCCCGTCGCGGCGCTCGCTATGCGCCAGCTTCCGCTTCTGGCCGGGTGCGAGGCGCATTCCACCGTTATTCTGCCGCAGGTGGACGATACCATCTTCAAGCGCCTCAAGGTAAACCTGACGTGCGACCCCAAGTACCAAAGTCACAAGCTGTACCATAAATAATACGGGCAAGGATGCAAGAAAGGCGGGGCATTGAATGAATACCAAGTTTATCTTTGTTACGGGCGGCGTGGTTTCTTCATTGGGCAAGGGCATAACGGCGGCTTCGCTGGGCCGGCTGCTCAAGTGCAGGGGCCTGAAGGTTTCCATTCAAAAGTTTGACCCCTATATCAATGTGGACCCCGGCACCATGAGCCCCTACCAGCACGGGGAGGTGTTCGTC
>URUF01000006.1 GCA_900550955.1 uncultured Eubacteriales bacterium
ATCCACCGCACATGTCGCTGGATTCGGATTGTTGTTCGGAGGGCTGCGGCCCTCCAAGCCTCCCATAGGGTTTATCGACAGCCTAAAAAAGCGCCTATACTGGCGCTTTTCAGGCGGGAATGGTATACTCATTGCAGCCATTACCGCTTGAAGGAGGCATCCCCTAATGACGCTTGAGGAACAGCTCGCCGCCTTTATCCCCTTTAACGAGCAGGAGGCGCAGGACCGGACGCTCATCCTGCATTGTCTAAAAACCGAGCCGGATATTTTTACCCGGCAAAACCGCCTGGCTCACATGACCGCCTCTGCATGGATTGTAAACGCGAGCAGGACAAAGGCGCTCATGGCCTACCACAACCTGTACCATTCCTGGTCGTGGCTGGGCGGCCATGCGGACGGCGAGCGCGACCTGCTGCGCGTAGCTATGCGCGAGGCCTGTGAGGAAAGCGGCCTTAGGAGCGTGCGCCCCGTTTCTGAGGCCATTTTCAGCGTGGAATCGCTAACGGTAGACGGGCATGAAAAACGGGGCGAATACGTATCCTCCCATCTGCACCTGAACGTAACCTACCTTTTGGAGGCCGATGAGTACGGCGCGCTCGCCATAAAGCCGGATGAAAACAGCGACGTGCGCTGGTTTCCTCTTGCCGACGCGCCCGCCGCTTCCTCCGAGCCATGGTTTGTTACGCGCGTATACCGGAAGCTAAACCAAAAGGTGCTGCTTTTGCGCGCCTAGCGCCTTATTGTTCGCTAAAAGCCTCCTTGCCCAGGCCACAGATGGGACATACCCAGTCATCCGGGATATCCTCCCAGGCGGTTCCCGGCGCAACGCCGTTATCAGGATCGCCCATTTCGGGGTCATATACATAGCCGCACACGCATTCATATTTCTGCATTGCCAACACAGCCTCCTTGCGTTAATGCCCCTAGTATCGCACGCAGGCTGTTTGGTTATGCGCGCACGCGGCTCCTGATCTCCTCATAGCGTTGCGTAGCCAGCGCGCTGGGCTTGCCCTTTTCGCAAAAACGCAGCCGCGCAAGCTTGGGAACCACGCGCTCCACAACGATTCGCCCGTCTGTCGTGTGCGCTTCCAGCGCTGACATGGCGTCTATAAAGCGGGGGTCGCGCACGGCGCTTTTGTAAAACGAAAGCACATAGACGTAATAGAACAGATTATAGCCCCGAAAGGGATACTCCACCTGCATAAACCGGCTGCCGATGCCATAGTGGCATGGGCTGATGGGCCTGCGAACCTCCCAATGGCGCAGCAGAAAGGCCGCGGCCTTGTCCAGCCGTTCATCCTCGCGCAGCGTTTTGGAAAAGCGAAAAGCGTCCAAAGCCACCAACGTGGTATACGGCGTGGAGCATTCGGTTTCCTCGCCCCGGCCAAAGCTGTACTTGTTGCACTTCCAGCCGCCGTCGGGCTGCTGCGTGTTTAGGAAATACGCAAAGCTGCGGCTGGTATAGGCGTTATCATAGCCCATATGGCACAGCACGTTCAGCGCCAGCGCCGTTTGGCAGGGATACGCCGCGCCCGTGGGAGCGATCCTGATGCGCCCATCGGCCCTGCAGCCGCTTACAATGCGTGCGGCAATGCTTTGAAGCACCTCGTGTTCGGGCGGCACGCCCAGTTCCAGCAAATACATGGCGCTTTCCAGCGCGGTAAAGGGCGCGCCCTTAAGCAACCTTCCATCCGGCGTTAAAAAGTCATCCGCGCCGTTATCGCGCCGGTGGGCCAAAATGGCCTCGATATCCGCCTGGTAGGGGTTTGGCATGCCCATCCCGCCTTTCTTAAAGCGCCTTCTCCTGCCCGGTTTCGCAATGCGGGGCCTCGGCTGTTTCCTGCCCGGGCAGGATTTGCGTTTCAGACAGCACGCCGCGCTTTTGCATGTGCTCAAACCACATCATGCGGGACCTGGGCAGCAGCCAGTTGATCAGCAGCGCCGCCGCCACGCCTATGCCCGTATCAATCATGCGGTGAATCGAATAGGAAACATAGGTATCCACCGGCGTATTGAACAGGATAATGCAAAGCACCACGCCGCCAGGCTGCACCGCGCCCGGCCAGTTCACAAGCTGGCTGATAAGGATAAGCGTTACCACGCCCACAAACAGCAGCAAATACACGATGAAATGATGGCTTCCATCCGGCGCAATGCAAATGTAGAGCCGAAACAGCAGCATGCCCAGCAACCCGCCAATCACGGTGCCAAAAAAGCGGTTGCCGCCGTTCAGGCGGGAGTTTTCCATGTCGCTGCCCACGCCGAAGATCGCCCCGATGCAGGCAAACGTGGGATTGCGGTCCACCAAAGAATACAGCAGCGCGCACAGCGTAGCAGCCATGGCGGTTTTGATGTTTCTCTGGCCGATATGCAAATGGAAGCGCCTTGGGTTCATCACACCTTGCCCCTTTTTACAGAAATCTTTTGTGCGTCCTCCCGGAACGGGCGGCATTCAACCCGCCGGCATAGCCCTGGAAGCCGTTTGGCCCGCGCGGCCCCAAGAAAGGCCTCCCTCTTTCCAGGGATGCGTTTTCTGCCGCCTGGGCGGCGTGGCAAAGCCAATGGGCGCGTTTTCATATCAGGAGGCGCTTTTCCCTCTTACAGGGTCACTGCTCCCTTTTTTCTTTCTCAAGCATCTGCCCAAGCTGCTCAAACGGGCGATAGGTGCCCTCGCTTTCCCCCTCCGCCCAGGTTTTTGCGTCCTCGTTCCAGGCCTTGAGCTCGCCGTCCGCCTGGCAGCTCTCGCCGCACACAAAGCGCATGGGCAGGTTAAGCAGCACCAGCGTAAGCACCATGTGCTCCAGCGGAACCTCCTTGCCCTCATAGCGGAAGCATTCGTCCTCGCTTTCGTTAGCGTCCTTGCGGAAGGTTTCGGCAAAGGATATGGCAAGCGGCGCGCTGGCCGGGTTCAGGCACAGCGCGCAGGTTGCGTGCGCCACGGTGCTCAGGCGGCCTTCCAGGCGCACCGTGTCATCCGCCACAAAGTAAGCGCCCTCCAGCACGACGGGGTCAAAGGTTACCTGCTCCCCATTCACGTCCTGCTTTTCAAGCGCAACCTCCTTATGGAAGGGAAAGGATGTGCCGGGGTGTAAAAAGCCTTGGGAAATGTCCAAATACATAAACGTTCTCCTTTTCTTCATCCTGGAATGCGTTACACATCCCGCTCATACATCGTTCCAATCAGCCGTCCATAGCTTTCCACAGTAAAAAGCACATGATAACCCTCCGGCTCAGGTACGTTGTAGACCTGCACATAGTTTTCGATATAGTACAGATAAGGCGAATCCCTGTTCACCGTTGTGGTAAGCCTGGCTTTAAGCGCATCATCCAATTTGAAGCGCGCATTTTGGATGTCAAGGAAGTAGCACCCTACCTCCAGGGGCAAAGCGGGATTGCGTGTTTCACAGGCAGCCAGCCGCTTTAGCGCGCCTTCCCCGGCGGAGTTCCAATAGTCCGTTTCCATGGTGGCGCGGCTGGCGAGCATATTGTAATACGCGCCCTGATTGGGATGGTTCACGGCCATGCCGACCGCCGTGCTGCCAAAGCACAATGCCAGCACAGCGGCGCATACGCGCCGCATCCATACGCTGCCCCTGCACATTTGCCACAGCACAAGCAGGCCATAGCCCGCCATAACCGCCAGCCCTGCAAAGCAGAAATAGAAATGCCGCCAACCATTATAGACAACAGGCCGCAGCACCATAAACCCCGCGATAGGCAGAAGCCATAAAAGGGTTGATATCGTCAGCAGAAGCCCTTCCGTCCCTGCTAAGAAGGCTTTCTTTTCTTCCCGAAGCTTTTTCAAAAACCCAAGCTGTCCAACAACGCACAACGGCAGTACAAACACCGGCAACGTAACCAGGATCATGTACGGCAGATAATATACAGGCAGTTTCTGCTCGGGAATTTCAAAGGCTGCTCCGCGAAAATACAGCGTACCCGACCATCTTGAGAAAGCCGAGGCATTTTGCAGCAGGTATTGTACAAAGCCGATGGGGTCGCTCCAAAGCGCGGGTGTAAGAAAGCCGTAAGCAGCCAAAAAGCAAAGCGCGCATACCGCTATTCCCCCAGCGCGTTTCCAGCTCCATTCGCGCCTCAAAGTAAGCCTGGCGGCAAAGCCCAGCACAACAAGCCCCCACACCAGCGCGCCAACGACCTTTGTATTGCACGCCAGCGCTGCGCAGAGGGAGAACGCCGCGCCGCGAAGCAGCGTAGGCCTGTCCAAAAAGCGCGCGCCCTGCCATAGGCACAGCAGCATTTGGCAAAGGAGCACGATATCCTTGTTATTGTAATGCCCTTCTGCAAACAAGCGCGGAGAACAATAGAGCACAAGCGCCGATAGCATGGCCAGCCAGCGGGAAGCGCCAAGCCTGCGCGATAGCGCATACAGGCTCCAAACGCCCGCCATAAACCATAGCCATGTCATCGCATTCCAAAGCGTAAAGCGCTGCCATTGCGAACCGTCTGTGAACGAAAGCAATAACGGGAAAAGGTAATAGGCGCTGATTCCATGATCCTTTTCAACGCTCTGGGAAATTGGCGCTGCGGAAAGCTCCAACCCGTAACGCCAGCGGACGCCCAGCCTTTCCAAACAGATGGCGTATTCCTTCAAATTGGATTCAAGAATCCCCTGTTCCGCCAGCTCGTCATACGAACCCGTATAATCATCCGCCGTCAAAAGGCCAACCAGCAGAAGTAGCACAAAGAACAGCGCCGTCGCCGCCTGTTTTTTCCATTCTCTGTTCAAGGCCTTCACCCCTTATCTTCGGACTTTAAAGCGTATCCTTCGCACGCCGCGTATGCGGCAACGCCTATCGGCAGCGTAGCGGCCATCGGCAGCGCATAGCGGATATACACCAGCGGCGACGCCAAGCAAAACAAAACGGTAAGGGCTGCGGGCACAAGCGCAATAAGCCTTTTCCTTTTTTGTTTAAGCGTCAAATAGCCAAGCATAAGCAGGGCATCGGTACAAAAGCCCACATTGGCCATAAGGCCCGCCAGCGGCAAATCGGGAAACCAGAAGTTATAATTCTCTACCGCCTCCTGGGCTGCATTTAAGCTTTCTAGCTCTTCCTGCTGGTAAAGCAGGTTGGTATAGGAACGAATATAATACGGATGGGAAATTTCCCGCCTTTGTATGTGATTCCCCCGATCCGAGCGGATATCGAACAGGCGGTACGTTACATTCAGATAGGCGTCCAGATACTCCAACGGATACCGCTTTAGATGCTCCAGCGCCAGCGCGCGGTACGCGCGGTATTCCGCCTCGCTGGCATCCTCATTGAATATGGATTTTACGCCGTCAGTAATGATTGGGTCATATTTGGAAGCAATTTTCTCATAGTCCATCACCTTGCCTATGATTTCAATCTCCTCGTCTGGAAGCTCTTCCCCGTGCTGCGATACCACCTTGCCCGTCATTTGCAACAGCGGAGAATATACCTCGCGTTTCGCCGCCGGGCCAACCTCCATCGCCGCACACAGCGCCGCGTTAACGCCTACGCAAAAAACAACCGACGCGCCTACCGTGCACAGCAAGCGGCGCAGGGCCGCACGGTCTCCCCTTTGAACGGCGAACAGCATCGCCAGCGCGCAGCCCAGCGCCATAGCAGGGCCGTTTCTGCGCCAAAGCCAGCAATGTACAAAGGCAACCGCTAAAAGCGGCATGCTGCTTTTGCGCCTCCAAAATTCTTTTCCCATTATAGAAAGATCCGCCAGAAGAACGCACAGCAAAACGCATGCAATCGCATAGGGCACGTCCTTCACCAGGCAGGTCGCCCATCCGGAATAATTTGGCGA
This sequence comes from uncultured Eubacteriales bacterium, assembly GCA_900550955.1. Taxonomy (GTDB): domain Bacteria; phylum Bacillota; class Clostridia; order Christensenellales; family Aristaeellaceae; genus Limiplasma. Next base: position 5,800 of record URUF01000006.1, read on the forward strand.
AACGCAAAAGGCTCCCAGCACGGCCGCATACACCCAGCGGTTCACGCCCCAGCTTCGCATTCGTACGCATGCATAAGCCAGAACGCATAAAAAGCAAACCGTTTGCGCAAGCGTAATAAGAAAAATGCCCCAGTTGCTGTTCCCCAGCCAAATTCCCAGGTTGTAAAACGCCCCGTATACCGCCGTTGTAAAGGGCGGATGCGACGCCGTAACGGCGCCGTTTACATAATCCAGGATTTGCACCGTTGCATCCGGCGACATGCCGCCAGGGTATTTCATCATCAAAAACGGCGTCCAACACAGCGCCATTACAGCAAACGGCATAGCGAATGGATGCCTTGCCCACAGCGAACCCCCCCCCGGCAGCGGACCAAGGGTTTCCATCCGCGCCAGCCCCTCGCGCATTAACCGAAGCAGGGCCAGAAACAAAGGCCATAACCCCGCAAGGTACAGCGCGGCTTTCAGGCACTGCGTACCCCCGCTCCACAGGCAGGTAATGGTGTCCTCCTTGGCGGCCGCCTCGCTAACCAGCATCGTCAACGCAAGGAAACCGCTGAGGATATATTCGCCCGCGCATGCTCTGTGGCCAAGCAGATAGCGCTGATATAGCCAAATACAGGCGATTGCAAGCACCAGGCCGGTCAGGTGATCCATGGTATGGAATTCGTTCAAAGCGATTAGAAGATTGTTGATCTGCCCCCAAAAGTCCCCGGCGCGCAATGTTTGGATAAGCTTTGCCGGCATTTCAACGGACATATCCAGTCCCAGTGCAAAAACCGTCAGGCACGCCAGCAGCAGGCTTCCCATATAACGCCTTGCGTTTTCTTGCCCCTTGAACATCGGCAACTCCCTTTCGCGTCCCTGGCCGCCCGTTTCCAGCAGCCCAGGCGCTCTGCTTTCCCCAAAGAGAAAGATACCGCTCGTTGCTGCGCAGCCGAGCGGTATATAGCGTTGTGGATTTTATTCAATCGGCTTGCCGGTCACGATGCACAGCGTATCGCGGGCAATCACAATCTCCTCGTCGGTGGGGATGACAACGATCTTTACCTTGCTGTCATCCGCGGAGATAACGCTCTCCTTGCGGTTGCCGTCGATATTCTTCTGGCGATCCAGCTTCGCGCCCATGTACTCAAAGCCGCTCATTACCTTCTCGCGCAGCTCGGCGCCGTTCTCGCCGATACCGGCGGTGAATACGATCACATCCACGCCGTTCATCACGGCGGCGTAGCTGCCGATGTACTTGCGGATGCCGCTGATGAGCATATCGCGGGCAATGATGGCGCGCTCGTTGCCGCTGTCCGCGGCGGCGTCGATATCGCGCATATCGCTGCTGAGGCCGCTGATGCCAAGCAGGCCGCTCTTTTTGTTGCACATATTCAGCACTTCGTCAACGGTCATGTGATCGTTGTTGGCGATGTACTGCACCACGGCGGGATCCATGCTGCCGGAGCGGGTGCCCATAATCACGCCCTCCAAAGGCGTAATGCCCATGCTGGTATCCACGCACTTGCCGCAGTCCACAGCGGCCATGGAGCTGCCGTTGCCCAGGTGGCAGGTGATCACGCGGGTCTTGGCGCGGTCCAGGCCCAAAAACTCGCAGGCGCGCTTGCTTACATAGCGGTGGCTGGTGCCGTGGAAGCCGTAGCGGCGCACATGCAGGCGCTCGTAATACTCGTAGGGTACGCCGTACAGGAAGGCCTTGGGCGGCATGGTTTGATGGAAAGCGGTATCGAACACGGCCACATTGGGCGTGCCAGGCATCACCTTTTCGCAGGCCTCAATGCCCATGAGGTTGGCGGGGTTGTGCAGGGGGCCCAGCGGGATGTTGGCGCGGATCGCGTCCTTAACCTCCTCGTTGATGAGGACGCTGGCGGTAAAGGCCTCGCCGCCATGCAGCACGCGATGGCCCACGGCGCCAATCTCGCTCATTTCCTTCACAGCGCCCTTTTCGGGATCGGTCAGGGCCTTGATCATGAGGGTGCAGGCCTCGGTATGGTCCTTGATGGGCTGCTCAAACACAATCTGCTCGCCGCCCGCCTTCTGGGTCAGCTTGCTGCCCTCAATGCCGATGCGCTCCACCAGGCCCTTGGCCATGAGCTTCTCGCCGTCCATATCGACAAGCTGGTATTTCAAAGAGGAGGAACCCGCGTTTACAATCAGGATTTTCATCTGCCTAACTCCTTCCCGCTGCCTTCTTAGCCCTGCGCCTTTACAGCCGTAATGGCCACAACGCTTACGATATCATCCACAGAGCAGCCGCGGCTCAAATCGCTTACCGGCTTGGCCAGGCCCTGGATAATGGGGCCGATGGCCTCCGCGCCCGCCAGGCGCTGCACCAGCTTGTAGCCGATGTTGCCCGCCTGCAAATCCGGGAACACAAGCACATTGGCATGGCCCGCCACGGCGCTGCCGGGGCTCTTGAGCTGGCCTACGCTTTCCACCAGCGCGGCGTCCGCCTGCAGCTCGCCGTCCAAAAGCAGGTCGGGAGCCAGCTCCTTGGCCAGCTTGGTAGCCTCCTGCACCTTGGTTACGTTATCATGCTTGGCGCTGCCCTTGGTGGAGAAGGAAAGCATGGCTACGCGGGGGTCGATATCCACCAGCTGCTTGCCGGAGGCGGCGCTGGCAACGGCGATGGCGGCCAGCTCCTCGGCCGTGGGGTTGGGAATCACGGCGCAGTCGCCAAAGATCATCACGCCGTTATCGCCCCACTTGCGGTCGGGCAGCTCCATGATGAAGCAGCTGGACACCACCTTGATGCCGGGGGCCGTTTTGATGATCTGCAAAGCCGGGCGCAGCACGTTGCCGGTGGAGTTGATCGCGCCGGCCACCATGCCGTCCGCGTCGCCGGCCTTGAGCATTACGGCGCCGTAGTACAGCGTGTTTTTGGTTACAAGCTCGGTGGCCTGCTCCATGGTCATGCCCTTGGCCTTGCGCAGCTCAAACAGCAATTCGGCATACGCGGCGCTCTTTTCGCTGGCGGCGGGGTCGATAATGGCTACGCCGGTAAGGTCGGTGCCGGTTTCGGCGGCGACCTTCTGCACTTCCTCCGGGTTGCCAAGCAGGGTTACGCTGGCTACGCCTTCCTTAAGGATTTTGGCGCTGGCCTGCACGGTGCGGGGCTCGGTGCCTTCAGGCAGCACGATGTGCTTTACATTTGCCTTGGCCTTGGCTTTGATTTTGTCGATGGCGGACATGTTTTTTTCCTCCCTGTTGTGCTAAAATACAGCGTGTGTATCTGTTTTCAACCGTTACAGTATACAACTTTTTCAAGCCGAATGGAAGGGGGAAGCCCAAAAAAGCACGTGCGGAAGCGTTTTCCCGTGCGGCGGGCGGAGGCATGAAACCAGTCGTAGGTGTGATTTGCGAATATGACCCCTTTCATTTGGGGCACCGGCGGCATTTTGAGCTGATTCGCGCCGCGCTTCCCGGGGCGCGAATCGTGTGCCTGATGAGCGGCTGCTTTACCCAGCGGGGCATGCCCGCGCTCCACGCGCCGCGCGCGCGTGCGCAGGCCGCGCTTAACGCCGGGGCGGACCTTGTGCTGGAGCTGCCCTGCGCCTTTTCCGTGCGCGATGCGGAGCGCTTTGCCCTGGGCGGCGTTCACATTTTAAGTAGCCTTGGCTTTGTGACCCACCTCTCCTTCGGCGCGGAGGACGCGCTGGATAGGCTGCGTCCCGCAGCCGCGCTGCTGGAACAGCCTACGCCCGCCTTTGAACGGGCGCTCAAGGCAGCGCTCGCGCAGGGGGCCAGCTTTGCCGCCGCGCAGGGCGCGGCGCTGGATAGCTGCCTTGGCGCTCCCGGTTTGGCGGAAGCCCCCGCCTGGCAAAGGCCCAACAACATCCTGGCGCTGTGCTACCTGCGCGCAATGAACCGCCTGCAAAGCCCGCTTCAGCCGCTGCCGGTAAAGCGCGAGGGCGATTACCATGCCCAAACGCTTGCGGACGGGGCTTTCCCTTCCGCCACGGCGGTGCGCGCCGCCTTTGCGCACGGCGCGTTTGCGCAGGCCGACGCCGCCTGCGGCTACGCCCTGCCCCGCGAACCCGTTTGCCGCCCGGACGCGCTGGATGGCGTGCTGCTTTACAAGCTGCGCGCGATGAGCGCGCAGGCGCTCGCCGCCCTGCCGGACTGCACCGAGGGCCTTGAAAACCGCCTGAAAGCCTGCGCCCTGCGCTGCGCCTCGCGCGAAGCGCTGTTGGACGCGCTCAAAACCCGGCGCTACGCCCGCGCCCGGCTCAGCCGCCTGTGCTGCCACGCCCTGCTGGATGTAACGGCGGAGCTACTCAACGCGCACCCCGCGCCGGAATATGTGCGCCTGCTGGGCCTGCGCCGCGCAGCGCCCGAGCTGACCGGCCTTTTGGGGCAGAGCCCCTTGCCCGTGATTGCCAAAGCCGCAGACGGCGATACCGCAAGCCCCCTGTGGCAACTGGACCTGCGCGCCTACGACCTGTGGGCCCTGGGCGCCGGGCTGCCCGCGGGGCTGATGCTCACGCAGGGCGTGGCGGCCCTATAAGGCGCTTATTCAATCAGAACAAGTTTCAGCGCTTCCTTGTCCACGCGGTAGAGCTGCTGCGCTTTCAACGTGTCCGGCTGCTCAAACAAAACGGCGTAGCGTTCCCGGAATTCCTGATCAATGGTACAAATCAGGAGATAGTCATATCCATCATATAAAAGCTTTGCGAATTCTTCAGCCTCCATAGACTTCGCAGGTTCGTCCCTCGCCACTTCGGACAGGAGCCACGGCTCATCTCCAACGCAAAGCGGTCTGAGCCGGTAGCGCATTGCCAAGTACGCCTCCCATGTGCTAGCCACATAAACGCTGGCCTCGGGAAGATCGCTATCGCTTTGTATTTTTTCTTTTACGTTCTGCGCAAGCGCTACATATTCTGCCTGCGATGCCGCCGCCTGCTTCGCATCCGCGCCGCTTAAATAGCCCGTTAGATAGGGATAGGGCGTTGCCAGAAGGAACGCCGCAACCACAATAGCCGCTGACCCCCCCCCGCGGAAATTTCCGCTTAGCCGGCAGTGCAGCGCAAGCAGCGCAGTCACCGTAAAAAGCGTCGCCGCAATCAGTTCAATGTAGCGTGTCCAACTGGCCAGGCTTTTGGCTTCGCTCATGCTGAATTTGAATAAATACATTCCGCACAGGCCGATTATATGCGCCGCTGTCATGATAGCGCAAACCATGCACAGGGCCGTCAACCGCGCTTTGGGCATTTTCTCCTGCCGCTGCGTCCTCCTGGCAAGCAGGTACAGCCCTGTTCCCACTACGATGATCAGCGCCGCATAGCTCAAATACCCGTCGGTTGCCCAAAAACGAAAAATCGGGTCAAAAAAGCGTTGAATATAGTTGTTGAGCACTTCCTTGCGCCAAAGCTGCTCCGGCGAACCCCTTAGCATGGCCAGCCATTGCGCGGGCCCCATCGGGCGTGAAAGCCCGCTTTGGGCAAGCCGCGCGCCGCGCGCAGCTATATGAGCGGCCCACGACGCCTTGGCCGCGATAACAAATCCCACGGCCAGCGCGCCCTTGAAAACCCTTTGACCACGTTTGAGCCCAGCCTGCGGCACGCCTTCGGCCCTGCGTTCCAGCCAGAGCCCAAGCGAAAAAACAGCCGCGCCTCCCAGCGCAAACAATAGCCCCACGTCCTTGGTTAGCACCAGCATAAACAGGGCCAAACACACCATGGCCGTATCAACACCGTCCGGGTTTTCTTTCAGAAATGCGAAGGCGCACACAAAGCCGCTCAACGTGGCAAGGTAAGCGTCAATATATACCAGCGCATAAGCAGAGCTTGTATAGATCATTACAGGCACGATGTAAACCGCTCCCGCCGCAAACGCAATTCGCCACGGCTTGCGGTAATGGAGGCCTTTCAAAAACGGCGTAAAAAGGCTTAGCATGGCCCATTGATAGGTCATGTAAACCAACGGTTCATCGATCTCCCGTCCGTTCAAGAGCAGTCCATTTGCTTTTTGCACAAAATATTGAAGCAGCGCCATCCCCGGCGGATAGCTTGCAAACAGCGAGCGAGAGGCCGGATGGGTGGAAAAATCATCAATCTCGCACATCACCTTTACTACGTCGCCCCAGTGCGTAAATTCGTCGTAGTAATGAATCAGCTTGCCGCGATTCGTATACCACACCAGCGCAAATAATAACAGCCACACCCAAAAGCCCGGCGTGAAAATGTTTTTGAGCAAGGGGCGCAGCCGCCGCCTTTGCCAGGCCGTACACAGCGCCAAAGCATAGCACAGCGCGCAAATGGCCAATACCAGATAAACGCTTTCTTTCAGCGCTCCCAGCAGGCCGCCCCAATACAGTACAAACACAATCGCCAAGGGCCCTACGGCCAGCGTTTCCTCCAGTTGCTTTTCAAACAGGGCGCAGCAGAGTACCCCTCCTGCCGTCAGGCACAAAAATATCATCGCCACTGTCAAGGCTATATCACCTCCGCTCCGGCGCATGCCGCCAAATAACGCATTTTATAATCGAAAGGCCCACATGCCCGATAGAATTATTATATAATACCCTTTGAAAGCCTGTCCAGAGGGCGCTTAGGCGCTTATTCAATCAAAACAAGCTTTTGCGCTTCCTTGTCCACGCGGTAGAGTTGGCGGTCGGCCACGCGCTGGGGCTCCTCAAACAGCTCGCCATAGTCCCTTGCAAAGCTTTCCGAGCTTTTGTATAGCACCAGATAATCGTATCCTCCCGCCAGCTTCGTCCAAAAATCGCCAGGGGAGAGGACGTGCGCGCCCGGCACGTCCGAATCCGCCCGCACCGCAAGGCAGCTTGGCTCGTTGCCAACCACATAGGGCCTCAGGCGGCTGTGCAGCGTAACAAAATCCGGGCTGTTCTCCGTTTGGGAAACCACATAAACATGCTCGCCGCCACTTTTTTTGAGCGCAAGCAGCCTTTCCGACAAGGCAAGATACGGCGCCTGCCGCTCCACGGAATAGGCCACGTCCGTGCGCGTCACGGCATTGAGCACGGCGTTCCAGGGGGACAGCAGCATAAGCCCCGCCAGCAGCATAAGCCCTGCGCACCTTGGTATTCCCTTGGAATATGCCGGCCGGCGCAGGCGCATGCAGCAGGCTAGCAGCGGAAACAGGACATACATCAAAGCGATGTTCGTATACCGCCTGTATGAGGTAAGGATAAGGGCTTCCTCTTGCGAAAACTGGAACATATAGGAAATGACCAGCCCCGCCATATACAACGCCGCAACCAGCAGGCAAACCGCCGCCATGCTGCGAAAGCCGGCAGCATATTCCCCCTCCTGCACCAGCCGCTTGTACATGGCCATAAAGCCCAGGGCGGCAAGCAGGAAGGCGGCAAGATAGCTGATGTATCCATCTGTGATCTGTACGCGCAGGATGGGCTTCACGCCCTCATACAGGAACGAGTACAGCGTGGTCCTTCGCCAGGGCTGCTGGGTGCTTCCGTTGATAACGGCCCAAAGCTCCTTCACGCTAAACTGATTGGCAAGCTTTACGGAAAGTTGCATTTCCCGGCTTTGCGCGCATTGCAGCGTCCAGGTAGCCTGCGCCGCAATCACCGCCAGCAGCATCAGCGCCACGGAAAGCGCCCATTTTTTGCGGTTATCCCTTGCAAGCCCCTGCGCGCGGGAACATAGCGCAAACGCGGCAACGCCGCCCAGCGCAAACAATAGCCCCACGTCCTTGCAAAGCGTCAATACAAAAGCGCCCGCGAAAAGCGTTGCAAGGGACAGCCCGTCCAGCCTTGCGCAAAAAAGCCCGTAAGCGCATAAAAAGCCTGCCAGTATCGCCAGGTACGCATCGATATAAATCGAAGAAAGCGCATCCGTAAACACGATGCAGCACCCCAGCACAACGGCCAGGCCATTTAGCAGGGCTTCCAGGGGCCTTCGCAACGACAGGCCGCTTACAAACGGCATAAAAAGGGCAAACATCGCCCATTGATAGCTTGTGTACAGCAAACCTTCATTCAGCACGGAAGCGCCAGAAACAAGCGCGGAAAGCTTTTGGCCCAGATATTGCCATAAAGCCATGGCCGGGGGATAGGTGGGGAACAGCGCGTTGCTTTGAGGATTCGTGGTAAAATCGTTAAGCTGGCACATCACCTTTACCGCATCGCCCCAATGGCTGAACTCGTCCCAGCCGCTAAGGCATTTGCCGCGGTTGATCAGGCAGGCAAATATGCACAGCAGCGCATACAGCACAAAGGCCGGCGTAAACATGCGCCGCAGGAGCGCCCCGGGCGCTTTGCGGCAGTAAAGGAAGCCCGCGGCCGCCAGCATGGCCGACAGGCCTAAAACAGCCGCCGGGGCCAAGGCTAACGCGCCCGCCAGGCCCAGGCCATAGCAAAAAATGATAATGGCAAAAATGCTTAACGGCAGGCATTGCTCAAAGCACTTGCCAAAAAAAGCCGCCCCACCCAGGCACAGTCCTCCTATTGCGGCAAACATCAGCAGTTCCGCCATCGTTCCTCCCCCTCTGTATTCCGGCTTCTGTGCATTCCCATTTTTTATCATTATAAAAGTATCGCAACAATTGTCAAACCTTTTATCATTGCGTCAATCCCTGCCGGGCCAAGCCGCAGACGGCGATACCGCAAGCCCCCTATGGCGGCCCTATAAGGCGCTTATTCAATCAGAACAAGCTTCTTCGCCTCCTTGTCCACGCGGTAAAGCTGGCGGTCGGCCATTTTCTCCGGTTCTGCAAACAGCGCGCCGTAGTCCTTTTCAAAAGCGTCTGTGGTTTTGTACAGCACCAGATAATCGTAGCCGTAAATCACGCATTCCGCAAATTCCTCAAACGTGCGCCTCGAGGTAAAGCGGTCCTCCTCGCGCCCGTCGATAAACACATCCCAAGCATCGGCATTCACCTCTATGGGCCGCAGGCGGTAGCGCAGGATTACCTGTTCAATCCCGCCCGAATCCGACGCTACAACATATACCCGTTCCGTACCGCCAGGGCAAAGGGCCTCCACCCGCCCGGCCATTTCAATGTATTCCTCCTGGTATTGCGCGGCCGCCTGCGCATGAAGCCGCGTTACGCTGTTAAGCAGGCTGTTCCATGGCGCAAACAGGGCAAACGCAGCCAAAGCGGCCGCCGTAGCCCGCCGCGGTAGGCCGTTTTCCCAGCAGGGGCCGCGCATCGCCAGGCAGCACGCAAACAGAATGAAAAACAGCATTTCCACAGGAATGTTGATATAGCGCGTAAAGGAGCCCAGCCGCACCGCCTCATCCTCATAAAACTTAAATCCATAGGTTACGCCCATGCCGGCGATGTAGACCCCCACGGCCGTAAAGGCAACCGCCGTCAGGCGGCGCAGCCCTTTTTGCTCCTGCGCGTTTTTGGTCAAATAACACAAAAGGGCAAAGCCCGCCGCCAGCAAAACCAGCACCATAAAATAGCTTATGCTATAATCCGTGGCCTGCACGGGAAAAATGGGGTCAAAAAATTTGTAGAGAAAATTGCGCAGCGCCGTTCTGCGCCAGGGCTCCCGCAGCGCGCTCAGCGAAACGGGGTTTGAAAAGGTCGCCTGCGCCGTGGCGTTCATCAAAGCCGCATGCAGGCTCCAGCTGCCCCGGGCAGCCGCCACGGAAAGAACGGCTGAAAGGGTAACCCCCCCCCGGCTGCTTTGGAAGGCTTCCCGGATTCCCCTTCTCTCAAAGCCGCCGGCAAACCACAGGCATGCCGCGCCCGCCAGGGAAAACACCAGCCCCGCATCCTTGGTAAGGGTAAGCACAAACAGGCCGGCGCAGGCCGTCGCTATGCATAAGCCGTCCTTTTTGCGCTCCAGCAGCGGATAGGCGCACACAAAACCGGCCAGCGTTCCCAGCAGCGCGTCGCTATGCAGCAAATCAAACGCCAGCGGGAACACCGCCATCGCCGCCAGGGGCACCAACACCCCATGCGCCGCCGCTTCCAGCGGCCTGCGGAAGGAAAGGCGCTTGAGGAAGGGCAGGTACAGCGCCAGCATCAGCCATTGATAGGCTACAAACAGCATCGGCTCCGAAAACGCCGTTTTGGATGGCATAAGCGCGCCCAGGGCCTGCAACAGGTACTCCCACAGCGGCAAAGCCGGCGGATAGGACGCGAACAGGGAGCGCGCGGCGGGGTCGCTGGGGAGCACGCCCTGTTGAACCATGATTTTAACCGCATCAGCCCAGTAGGTAAACTCGTCCCACGTATGCACGGGCTTGCCCGCGTTGGCGAAGCAAACGGCCGCGCACCACACGCCGTACAAAACCAGCGCCGGGGTACACAGCTGCCTTGCAAGCCTGCGAACGCGCCTTTGCCTTACCGCCACCGCCAGCCCGGCCGCCGCGGCCGCGCCGCACAGGCCAAGCACCGCATATACGCCCGCCTGCAGCGCGCCTGCAAGGCCAAAGCCATACAGCACCACGATCATTGCAAAGATAGCCAGCGGCGCGCCCTCCTCAAAGCGCCTGTGAAACACGGCCGACAGGAATACGCATCCGCATAGGATAAGCCCAAACAACACTGCCGCAGCCAAGCGTATCTTCTCCTTTCAAGCGTACAGGAATTGGTAATCCACTTCATACACATCATAGAATACAGTCCGTTTTCTGTCAACTCAAACGCGTTTCCCGCCGGCTTATCCCTTGCGTATTCCCAAACCTGTGCTACAATAGGAGCGCAACTTTTTTCCAAGGAGAATCCGCCATGCGCAGTCTTTTTCCCTTCCTAAAGCCCTACCGCAAGGAGTGCGTGCTAAGCCCGCTGTTTAAACTGTTTGAGGCGGTGCTGGAGCTGTTTGTGCCGCTCATCATGGCCGCCATCATCGATAACGGCATCCAGGCGCGCGATACGGGCTATGTGCTCAAAATGGGCCTTATGCTGGTGGGGCTGGGCCTGCTGGGCTTCCTTACCTCCATCACGGCACAGTATTTTGCCGCCAAGGCGGCGGTGGGCTTTGCCGCGCGGCTCAAGGCCGCGCTGTTTGCGCATATCCAGCGCTTTTCCTATACGGAGCTGGACACGCTTGGCGCGCCCACGCTCATCAACCGCATGACCACGGATATGAACCAGGTGCAAACCGGCGTAAACATGACGCTGCGCCTGCTTTTGCGCTCCCCCTTCGTGGTTGTGGGCGCGATGATTATGGCTTTTACGGTGGATAGCCGGTCGGCGCTCATCTTTGTGGCGCTGATCCCGCTGTTGGCGTTGGTGGTGGCGGGCCTGATGCGCCTGACCCTGCCCCGCCACAAGCGGGTACAGGGCCAGCTGGACCGCGTGCTGCTTACCACCCGTGAAAACCTGACCGGCGTGCGCGTGCTGCGCGCCTTTGGCAAGCAGGACGATGAAACCGCCGCCTATGAGGCCGATACCCAGCGCCTGAGCGATATGCAGCAGCGCGTGGGCCGCCTGTCCGCCCTGATGAACCCGCTTACCTATGTGCTGGTAAACGGCGCTTTGGCCGCGCTATTGTGGAGCGGGGCCTTGCAGGTGCAATCCGGCGCGCTTACGCAGGGCGCTGTGGTTGCGCTGGTCAACTACCTTTCGCAAATCCTGGTGGAGCTTATCAAATTTGCCAATCTGATTGTAACCATCACAAAGGCCGTCGCCTGCGCCGGGCGCATTGAAAGCGTGCTCCATATCCAGCCCAGCATGGCCCAGCCGGAGCGGCCCGTGGAAGCGCCCGGCAGCGCGCAGGAATGCGTCCGCTTTGAAAGCGTATCCGCGCGCTATCAAAACGCAGGCGGCGATTCGCTATCCAACATCAGCTTTACGGCGCTGCGCGGGCAAACGATCGGCGTAATCGGCGGCACGGGCTCGGGCAAAACCACGCTGGTCAACCTGATTCCCCGTTTTTATGACGCTACGCAGGGACGCGTTTTGGTAAACGGCGTGGATGTGAAGCAGCAGGCCATGGACGCGCTGCGCCAAAAAATATCCGTAGTGCCGCAAAAGGCCGTGCTGTTTGAGGGCACCATTCGCGAGAACCTGCTCTGGGGCAACCTTTCCGCAACGGACGAGCAGCTTTGGCGCGCGCTGGAAACCGCCCAGGCGGCCGAGGTGGTGCGCGGCAAGGCGGGCGGCCTGGACGAGCCCGTCGAGCAGGGGGGCCGCAACCTGTCCGGCGGCCAGCGGCAACGCCTCACCATCGCCCGCGCGCTGGTCAAGCAGCCGGAAATCCTCATCCTGGACGACAGCGCCTCCGCGCTGGACTACGCCACGGACGCGGCGCTTCGCAAATCCCTGCGCCAGATGGAGGGTGGGGCGACGGTATTTATCGTATCGCAGCGCGCCAGCTCCATCCGCCATGCCGATCTCATTTTGGTGCTGGACGACGGCGAGCTGGTAGGCAGCGGCACGCACGAGCAGCTTTTGCAAGGCTGCCCTGTGTATCAGGAAATCTATTACTCGCAATATCCCAAGGAGGCCGTGTGACGATGAAAGCTGCATCCTCCCGCAAGAACACGCTTCGCCAGGTACTGCGCTATGTGGGACGCTACAAAGGGTATCTGGCCGCCTCCCTGGCCTTATGCGTCGTCACGGTGGCAAGCACGCTGTATGTGCCCATCCTTACCGGCAGCGCGGTGGATTTGCTCATAGGCCCCGGGCAGGTTCAGCTGGACGGGCTTTGGCCGGTGCTGATCAAAATTTGCATATTGGTGGCCGTAACGGCGCTGTCCCAATGGCTGATGGGGCTGTGCAACAATCGCATGACCTACGGTACCGTGCGCGATATCCGCATGGACGCCTTCCGCCGCATCCAGCGGCTTCCGCTGTCCTATTTGGACCAGCAGTCCACGGGCGATCTGGTCAGCCGCGTCATCGCGGATGTAGATCAGTTCGCGGACGGCCTGCTGATGGGCTTTACCCAGCTGTTCACAGGCGTCTTGACCATCCTGGGCACGCTGTTTTTCATGTTCTCGGTGAATGGGATTATCGCGGCGGCGGTGGTGGTCATCACGCCGCTGAGCCTGGTGGTAGCGGCCTTCATCGCCCGCCGCACGTACAAGCTGTTCACCCTGCAAACCCAAACGCGCGGCGAGCAGACCGCCCTGATTGACGAAATGGTTACCAACCAAAAGGTGGTGCGCGCCTTTGGCATGGAGCAGGAAATCCAGCGCCGCTTTGAGGAAATCAACGGCAGGCTGGAAAAGTGCAGCCTGCGCGCCATCTTCTATTCCTCGCTCACCAACCCTGCCACGCGCTTTGTAAACGCAATGGTATACGCCTGCGTGGGCGTGGCGGGTGCGTTGGTGGCGGTAAGCACCGGGGGCATCACGGTGGGCCAGCTTTCCGCATTTTTGAGCTATGCCAACCAATACACCAAGCCGTTTAACGAAATTTCCGGCGTGGTAACGGAATTGCAAAGCGCGCTGGCCTGCGCCGGGCGCGTGTTCGACCTGATCAATCAGCCCGCCGAAACGCCCGACGCGCCCGGCGAGCTTGCCCAGGTGGACGGCTCGGTAGCGCTTGAGGACGTATGCTTCTCCTATACGCCGGACCGTAAGCTGATCGAGCATTTCAACCTAAGGGTAAAGCCGGGCCAGCGCATCGCCATCGTGGGCCCCACGGGCTGCGGCAAAACCACGCTCATCAACCTGCTCATGCGCTTTTACGATGTAGACGCAGGCGTGATCAAGGTAAGCGGCCAGCCCATCCGGGACGTTACCCGCCATAGCCTGCGCAGCGCCTATGGCATGGTGTTGCAGGATACGTGGCTCAAGGCCGGCACCATCCGCGAGAACATCAAAATGGGCCGCGAGAACGCCACGGACGAGGAGGTCATAGCCGCGGCCAAGGCCACGCACGCGCACAGCTTTATCAAGCGCCTGCCGGAGGGCTACGACACCGTGATCGCGGAGGACGGCGGCAGCCTGAGCCAGGGGCAGAAGCAGCTTTTGTGCATCACGCGCGTGATGCTATGCCTGCCGCCCATGCTCATCCTGGACGAGGCCACCTCCTCCATCGACACGCGCACGGAGCAGCGCATCCAGCGCGCCTTTGATAAGCTGATGACGGGCCGCACCAGCTTTATCGTGGCGCACCGCCTGTCCACCATTCAAACGGCGGATGTGATTTTGGTGATGAACCAGGGCAACGTGATCGAGCAGGGCACGCACGAGGAGCTGCTCAGCCAGGGCGGCTTCTATGCCAGGTTGTACCAAAGCCAGTTCCAGCAGGCGTAAAACAGTCGGATACGGATTTGGCGAAAGGCAGGGTTATCCGCCCTGCCTTTCGCTTGGTTTTAAACGTCTTTTTCAGCGAAAATATAAGCAGGTGCTGCAACCATTGAAATACCAATGTCCGCTTTTGTTTGCAATGCGATCCCAAAGGCAGAAAGAACTGTTCCAAATACAAAGGCCAGTCGTCCGCATTTTAATTTTTTTAACATATCTTTTTACCAATAAAATAGAAGCCGTTTGATTTATGACCATTCATGGTAGTAAAAGTTAAATGCTCATATTTTAGAGCATTGAAACCTGCAAGCAGATTAAGAATCCAGTTTTCATCATGATGTCTGCAAACAGCTCCCTCTGGCAGCTCGAAAACGCCATAATTATAATTTCCATATTTGGAGGCAAATTCAGCGTAGCGCTTTTTATTTCGGTCGTCATCATTTAAAAGGAAATCATTAACGTATAGTATGCCGTTTGGCCTTAAAACTCTTTCGATTTCTCTGATTAGCTTCTCCTGCTCGGAATTATTCTGAATGCAAGTTAATACTGCAAACAGAATAACGGCATCAACGCTCTGATCAGGCAAATCAATATTGTCAGCTATTTTTGTTCTTAAATCCAAATAAGGGAATTGCTCTTTGCCCCGTTCGATCATCCCACTTGAAAAGTCAATTCCTATTAGATGCTGAAAACCAAGTTGATAAAGCTCATTAAGGGTACGTCCATAGCCGCATCCCACATCGAGAATTACAGAATTTCTTCCCACATACTTTTCAAATTCAGCTGCATGAAAAGGTGTTGTAAATTGTTTTGTTGTTGATACTTGATCCCAATACTTTTTTTGCTCCATTGCAATGTCCTCCTTGCTTTTCTTGAATTATAGCGCTATTTATGTTAGACTACTATGAGAAATCTCACACACTTTTGCAGAAAGGAATATTCATGAAAAAGATAGTTCAGCAAAATCTCATAGATGAATATTACAATCACTTTCCTTTGATAGATTATTTCAATTTTGACATAAGACCGTATGTTTCGATTGTTCAATTTGAAAGTGACGAAGTAATAATGCAGGAGGGGACTGCCCCTGCATACTTGTATTATCTAATCAACGGCAGAGCAAAATTGTTTCTATCGCACGAAAATGGACGCATTTCCCTAATCAATTTCTTAAATGCCCCTTGTTTCATTGGGGAAATGGAATTGATTGGAGCGCAAAACACATCAAATGGAATTACGGCAATTACAGAATGTACTTGCTATGCAATTAACACAAGCAGTTGTAAGCATAAAATTTTGGAGGATATAAGATTTTTGCGCCATATCTGCCTTTTTCTCAGTCAAAAAGCAATAGGAAATACATATAACTATTCACGTAATCAGTCTTACCCTTTGGATGTACGTTTGGCAAATTTTATTTTACTTACATCACAAAATGGGTATTACAGAGAGAAACATACAGAATCATCGGAATTTTTGGGGGTTACATATCGACATCTTCTGTATGTTTTGGCTGATTTTGTTAAGCGCGGCATACTTACAAAAACCAATAGTGGTTATTATATAAGTGATTTGGCTGTGTTACAAAAACTGGCTCATTGCACCCAATATTAAAATTATCTAAAAATTAATTCATTTTGTATTATTTCTTCCACCTGCGCCTTACAATTATTTGCCAGTCCTACCCACTTCATTTGATTGGCGGCTTATAATTCTTCGGTCACACCGGCGGCTTACATAAGCTGCGGCATGAGAATGTCCATGCGTCGGTTTGCCGCCTTGTCGATCTCCAACAAGCGGAGATATAACTTCTCTGTTAGTAACAGGCCGCTATACAGAGCGGGGCGGTATTCTTTCAAATACCGCTGCTGCATACGTCCATACTTGCCGATGGGCTTGTCTGGCTGTTCTGCCAGCTTCAAATTTGGGATGTAGTAATCTCCAACGCGGGTATAAGTTAATTCTTTTCCTTAAAAGAACCGATCGTATGTTCCTTGCGGCATTGGCCTTTCCAGCCCCAGCACGCGCGGCCAGCGGCCCGTTTCGGCTATGATAAAGCCCATCAGCATGCCCATGTGCGTGCTCAGGTGCCGGTGCTGCCCCAGGATAAGCGTCATGCGCGTAAACTCGCAGCCCTGCGGGCGTTCCTCCAGCGCCGCGTCGTCCAATTCCTCCAGGTACGCCATCGTCCGTTCCCCCACCTGCGTCAGATAGGCCGTAAGCGTTTCCCTGGAAAGGCTGCCCTGCGGCGGCGTATCCAGATCGTTCAGGCCGGGCGTATGGAACGGCGGCTCCTGGTAGGCCGGGTCGCGCGGATTCGCAAACCAACGATCCAGCGAGTGCAGCATGTGATAGATGTGCTTCCACACAGGCATGCCGCAATAGGGCCTGCTCCATAGCGCCTGGGGCACGCAGTCCATCACGTTGCGCACCTCCCACAGCGCGCGGCGCGTTTGTTCCGCGATATCCAAAACCAGCGTTCTTTGCCTCATGCCTGCCGCCTCCCCGCTTGATAGCCACATCGTACCATACAAAACCCCATCCCGCAACCATTTCGGTTGACACTGCCCGCAAACTTTGTTATACTCCGCCGGAGGATATCCCAAAGGAGGGAACGTTATGATTGAAACCCGTTGCGGCCTTTTATGCAGCGAATGCAAATACCGCGAAATTATGAAGTGCGAAGGCTGTTTGAAAATCAAAAAGCCCTATTGGGCCAAAAGCTGCCCCATCAAAAGCTGCTGTGAGAGCAAGGGCAAGGAGCATTGCGGCCAATGCGACCGTTTCCCCTGCAAGCAGCTGCACGAATTTGCCTATGATCCCGCCACGGATAGCGAGGGCACGCGCATTGAGCAGTGCGCCGACTGGCAGCAGAGCTTTCCAGGGTGAAAGCTTTTAACCCAAAGCAACGGTGCGGCCCGCCCGGGCCCGCACCGTTGCTTTTTTGCTTTCCGGCTTTCCGCTTTTGGGGCTCACATCAACCTTTTCAGCCACTTCAGCTTGCCGCCGTAGGGCGCATAGCGCAGCGCCACATCCGGCCGGGCAAAGCGCGTAAGCACGCTTTTCTGGTGGGAAAAGGCCTCGAAGCTGTGGTGTCCATGGTAGCCGCCCATGCCGCTTTCCCCTACGCCGCCAAAGGGCATGTACGGGGTGGCCAGGTGCAGCACGGTATCGTTCACGCAGCCGCCGCCAAAGCTGACCTCCTCAAGCACGCGCTTTCGCGCCTGCGCGCTCTGGGTAAACAGGTACAGCGCCAGCGGCTTGGGACGCTCCTGAATGCGCGCGATGGCCTCGTCCAGGCTGCGGTAGGTCAGGATGGGCAGAAGCGGGCCAAAAATCTCCTCCTGCATGATGGGCTCGTCCCATGTTACATCCGTAAGCAGGGTGGGGGCTATGCGGCGCTCCCGTATGTCAATTTGCCCTCCGTGGCTGATCACGCCGCTTTGCATCAGCCCCACCAGCCGCTCAAAATGGCGCTGGTTGATGATCCTGGGAAGGTCGGGATTGCGAAGCGGCGCGCTGGTGTACATGGCGCGCACCTCCGCGATGAGCGCTTCCAGAAGCCGTTGTTCGCGGCTATGGTGCACCAGCACATAATCCGGCGCAACGCAGGTTTGCCCGGCGTTTAAAAACTTGCCCCAGGCCAGGCGGCGGGCCGTAAGGGCTATATCCGCCGTTTCATCCACAATTACGGGGCTTTTGCCGCCTAGCTCCAGGCTTACCGGCGTTAAATGCGCCGCCGCCTTTTGCATCACCAGCCGTCCCACGGCAGGGCTGCCTGTAAAGAAGATGAAATCAAACCGCTGCTCCAGCAGCCCGGCGTTTTCCGCCCGGCCGCCCTCCACGGCGGCGATATAGCGCGGCTCAAACAGCGCCTCCGCCATGCCCTTGATCAGCTTTGAGGTGGCGGCAGAATAGGCCGACGGCTTGAGCACGGCGCAATCGCCCGCGCAGATAGCGCCAATCAGCGGCGCTACGGTAAGCTGAAAGGGGTAATTCCACGGCGACATGATCAGCGTTACGCCATAGGGCTCGCGGTAAATCCGGCACCGGCCCGGCAGCTGGCCTATCGCGGTGCGGGCGCGCTGGGGGCGCATCCAGCGCTTGAGATTGCGTTTGGCATCCTTGATCTCCTGCTTCACCATGGCCACCTCGGTCAGGTAGCCCTCATAGGCGCTTTTGCCCAAATCCTCCGTCAGGGCCGCCAGAATATCCCCTTCATGCGCGTCAATCCACCCTGCCAGGGCGTTGAGCATGCGCGCTCGAAAGGCGTATGGCTTTGTGGCCTGGGTGAGGAAATAGGCGCGCTGCTCGTTTACCAGGGCCGTAAAATCCCGCATAGGCTTTGCTCCTTTGTTTTGTTACGGGTATTGTAGCAGGGAAACGCAAAGGTTTCAAGTGCGCAAAAAGCGTTATGGGGCGCGGCCTTTCCCGCGATTGCCCGCATATTTGACATTCGCGCCCTTCTATGCTACACTAACCCCATTCCCCAGAATGAAGAAGGAGTGTGATATCGCCGTGGACGGCGATCCTGCCAGCCCGATGACCCCGCTTTGTTTCCACGCGGGCGATTCTGCGCGTGTTCACGCTCCCTGTGCGTATGGCGGCTATGCGGATGGCCGCCTGTTTGCCTATCCGCAAAAATGGAACGCTGCGCCGTTTCCCGCCCCCAAAGGGGGCGGGCCTGTTTGCCGCAGCCGTTTTGTGAAGGAGGATCCCTAAACATGTCCACGCAGGAGGCCCTTATGCAAATTGGGCTCATGGCGGTGCTGGTAGCGTTGTCCGCTTTCTTTTCCGCTACGGAAACCGCCTTTTCTTCCCTGAACCGCGCCAGGCTAAAAAGCCTGGCAGAGCACGGCAAAAAGCGCGCCGCCGAGGCCCTAGCCCTGGAGGAACGCTACGACGAGCTGCTTTCCACCATTCTGGTGGGCAATAACATTGTAAACATCGCGCTGGCGTCCGTCGGCACGGTGGTATTCGTCAGCTGGATTGGCAGCGCGGGCGTTAGCGTGTCCACCGCGGTCATCACCGTCGTGGTGCTAATTTTCGGCGAAATCTCGCCCAAAAGCCTGGCCAAGGAAGCGCCCGAGCGCTTCGCGATGGCCGTATGCCCCGTTGTGCGCGGGCTGATGACGGTGCTCAAGCCCGTCAACTGGCTGTTTTCCAAATGGAAGCAGCTTCTGCGCCGCATGTTTAGCGTGCAGGAGGAGCCTTCCTTCACGCAGGACGAGCTGCTCACCCTTGTGGAGGAGGCCGAGCAGGAGGGCGGCATGAACGCCGATGAAAGCGAGCTTTTGAAAAGCGCCATCGAATTCCACGACCTGGATGTGAGCGATATCCTCACCCCCCGCGTGCGGGTGGAGGGCGTGCCGCTGGAAAGCGCCCCCAAGGAGGCCGCCGACCGGTTTGAGGAAAGCGGCTATTCGCGCCTGCCCGTGTATGAGGAAACGCTGGACCATATTGTGGGCGTTATTCATCAGAAGGATTTTTACAACCGCGTGCGCAAGGGCGGGGACTTTGGCATGGCGCAAATTATGAAAAAGCCCGTGTATGTGACTCCCTCCGCCAAGATCAGCGATACGCTGCGCCTTTTGCAGCGCACGCAGTCCCAAATGGCCGTGGTTGCGGACGAATACGGCGGCACCGTTGGCATCGTAACCATGGAGGATATTCTGGAAGAGCTCGTCGGCGAGATCTGGGACGAGCACGACGAGGTGGAGGAGCCCTTCCGCTTCATCAACGACGCAACCTGCCGCGCCCTTGGTTCAGCTGATCCCGAGGAGCTGTTTGAACAGCTGAACATAGACGCGCAAACCGAGGCTAGCACCGTTGGCGGCTGGGTGATGGAAATGACCGAAAGCGTGCCCAAGCCCGGCGACAGCTTTGATTGCGGCGGCTGGCACGCCGTGGTGCTCAAAACCGACGGCCGCCACGTGCAGGAAATTGAGCTGCGCAAGGCTTCGGTTCCCGCTTGATAGGTACCCGCAAATTGATTTAGAACAGGAAGGATTTATGATGCCAAAGCTTTGGGCCGGGCGCTTTGAAAAGCCCACAGACGCGCTTATGGACGACTTTCAGTCCTCCATCCCCTTCGATCAGCGGCTGATCGAGTGCGATATCGCCGGATCCATCGCCCACGCCACCATGCTGGGCGAGCAAAACATCATCCCCGCCGCCGACGCGGCCGCCATTGTGGACGGCCTCAAGGGCATCCTGGCCGATTACCGCGCCGGGGCCCTGGAAATTGATAAGAGCGCGGAGGATGTGCACATGTTTGTGGAGGCGCTGCTCACCCAGCGCATCGGCGAGGCGGGCAAGCGCCTGCACACCGGCCGCAGCCGCAACGACCAGGTTGCCCTGGATGTGCGCATGTATGCCCGCGAGGCCTGCACGCATGTTGCCGCCCTGCTGACGGACCTTTTGGATGTGCTGCTCTCGCTCGCCGGCCAGCACCTGGATACCATCATGCCGGGCTATACGCATCTGCAAAAGGCCCAGCCCGTCACGCTGGCCTTCCACCTCATGGCCTATGCGCAAATGTTCATGCGGGACGTAAACCGCTTTGATCACGCCTATGCGGAAGCGGACGTGATGCCCCTTGGCTCCGGCGCGCTGGCAGGCACCACCTATCCGCTGAACCGCGAGCGCGTATGCGAGCTGCTGGGCTTTTCCGATGTGACGGATAACGCGTTGGACGGCGTGAGCGACCGCGATTTTTTGCTCAGCTTCCTTTCCGCAGCCAGCATTTGCATGATGCACCTGAGCCGCTTTTGCGAGGAGCTGGTTTTGTGGAGCAGCAACGAGTTTGGCACCGCCGTGATGGACGACGGCTTCGCCACGGGCTCCAGCATTATGCCGCAAAAGAAAAACCCGGATGCTTGCGAGCTGGTGCGCGGCAAAACGGGCCGCGTCTATGGCGACCTGACGGCCCTTTTAACTGTGATGAAGGGCCTTCCCCTGGCCTACAACAAGGATATGCAGGAGGACAAGGAAGCCTTCTTTGACGCTTACGATACGCTGGCCAAATGCCTGCCCACCTTTACGGCCATGCTTCGCACAACGGTTTTCCGCCGCGAGGCCATGTATGCCAGCGCGGGCCTGGGCTTCACCAACGCCACCGACCTGGCCGATTACCTGGTGGGCAAGGGCGTGCCCTTCCGCGACGCGCATCATGTAAGCGGGGTGCTGGTAGGCAAATGCGTGAAGGAGGGCCGCGCCCTGACCGACCTTACGCTTAACGAGCTGCGCCAGGCGCATTCCGCCTTTGATACGGATGTGTATGAAGCCATCTCCCTGGAGGCGTGCGTGAACCGGCGCAGCCTGCGCGGCGGCCCTGCGCCCGTAAGCGTGCGGCAGTCCATCGACCGCGCGCAGAGCTGGCTCAAGCGTCGCCGCGCTGGGGAACGTATATGAGCGCCGGCGCCCGGCGCGAGAGCTGGCTGGACGCCCTGCGCATCCTGGCGGCCTTTTGGGTCATCGTGAACCATACCAACAGCTATGTGTTCAAAGCCGCCGCGCCCGGGCAGGCGGAATGGTGGCTGTCCATCGCGCTATATTACCTAAGCAAAACCGCGGTGCCGCTGTTTGTAATGATCTCCGGCGCATGCCTGCTGCCCAAGCAGGACGGCTGGCGTGCGGCCGGCCGCCGCGCCCTGCGCGTGCTTTTGGTGCTGCTGGTTTTTTCCTACGGCTATTATGCCTATGACGCGTGGGTGAACTGGGGCCTGTGGCCTCGCCTTGCCAATATAGGCGCGTTTGGGACCCTGGTTTGGACGCAGCAGATTACCGATTCGTTCTGGTATCTGTACTTCTACCTTGGCCTTATGGCGATGCTGCCGCTTTTGCAGCGGCTGGCGCATGCCCTGCGCAGGCGGGATCTTTTGTGCCTGCTGGGCGCATGCTTTGCGCTGGATGGGCTGTGGCCGCTGATTGCGCACTACGTGCCGCAGCTTGCGCCGCCCTCCTTCTTTCAAGCGCCGCTGTATACCACCTATATTGGGCTGTTTTTCGCCGGGCATTGGGTGCGCGGCCTAAAAGCGCCCACGCGCAGGCAGATGCTGGGCGCGGGGCTTGGGCTGGCCGTGAGCCTTGTGGTGAGCGTCGCGCTTACCCGCATCGAATACGGCCTGGTAGCCCCAGGCGAAAAATACTGGTTCATGGACGACCGCCTGCACCCCGCCCTGCCCACGGTTTTGGCGGCCGTATGCGCCATGGCGCTATTCAAGGGCTGGCTGGCGCGGCCCATGGGAGAGCGGGCCTCCCGTGCGCTTACGGAGCTGGGCGGCTGCGCCTTTGGCGTGTATCTGGTGCAGGATTGGCTAATCGCGCAAAGCCGCTACCGGCTGTTTGCGCCGCTGTGCGGGGTTTTGCCTGCTTTTCTTTCGGCTGTCCTTTGGGAAATAGCCGTGTTTGCCGCGGCGCTTGGCGTAGCATGGCTGCTCAGGCGAATGCCCGGGCTGAAAAAGCTGTTATAACCAACAAACCGCTTCGGGGCTGGCTTACGGCTCCCGGAGCGGCTTTTCAAACACCTCATATTCGTGCCCATAGAGCGGCGCGTTGCATACATAGCGGTACCCGGCCCCTGTATACAGGCCGTGCGCAATTACGTTGCGCGCGTCGCACAGCAGGTGCACGGCGCGGTAGCCCAGCGCCCGGGCCAGGCTTTCGGCCGCGCGCAGCAGCAGCCTGCCCTCGCCCCGGCCCTGCCTGCCGGGCGAAAGGCACAGGCGGCACAGCACGCAGGGCACTACGGTAAACTGAAAGCCCAACGGCATGTCCTCAATATCGTCCCAGCGCAGAAGGGTTGCCGCGGCCAGCAGCGCCCCTCCCTCCCGCCAAACATAAAGGGTTCCCTCCCGTATGTCCCCGGCAACGATCCCGGCGTTGGGATAGGTATCGTCCCAGCAGGAGGTTCCCTTCTTCGCGCAGGCGCGGTAAAGGGCTAGAACGTCCGGCGCATCCGTGGGAACGGCCTGTATCAGCTGCATGGCTCTGTCTCCGTCAATCAAAAAATCCGGCGCGCCGCTTGGAGGCGCGCGCCGGAACATTATAGCGTTTCCAAAGTCGTTTGGCAACCGGCTCATTTTCCTCCCGCGGCGAAGGTGGGCACGGTAATGCGCACCTCGGCCACGCGCTTGCCCACGTTTACCTGCATGGCGGCGTCCAGCCCGGCGTCGCGCATCTGCTCCACAATGCCGCGGATGGCGTTCACATACAGGCGGTAATCGCGCATAAGCGGCTTCATGCGCCCGCCGCCGGTCATAGGCACCGGCATGTGCGATAGCACATCGTCAATCAGCTTTTCCGTTTCCTTCACGCTGAGCCCTCCATCCATGACATGCTTGAGCACGCGCAGCCGTCCCTGTAACCCAGGCACGCGCAACAGCTCCTGCGCATACCGCTCGCACAGGCCGTGCTCCCGAAGCATTCCCGCCGTTTCCTCCCCCAGGTTGTTCAGGCGCAGCTTGCGGCGCACGGTCGCGGGCGTGCGGCCGATGCGCGCCGCAAGCTCCTGCGTGGTAAGCCCGCAGCGTATCAGCCCGCGGTACTCCTCCGCCTCGTCCAGATAATGCAGCGTGCCCCGCATGAGCTTGTCCAGCAGGCGGCTGATGCGCTCGTCCACGCTCTCATTGGGATTGAGCACCGCATCCACGCACAGCTGGCCCGCCTCGCGCATACGGCGCAGGCGTTCGCGCCCGCTCAGCAGCGTATAGCGTCCGTCGGCGCGCTGCGCCAGGCGCACTTCCCCTTCCGCGCCCTCGCCCACCTCGCCCTCCCAGGGCTCCACAATCTCATCAATGGGCACCCAGCGTACCTGATTGGCCGTTGCCTGCATAGCACAGCCCCCTTCATCTGCGGAGTTGAACGCGCCCGCGCGCCCCGCGTGCCCTCCCCCTTGACACGCGAAGCCCTGCGGGCGCGTCCATGCCTGTTTGTTTCCCCATGTGAAAGGGCTTATCCTGCTTGGCCTTCCGGCCTTTCGTGCGCCAGGATGCGACAGGGGCGCGCCGCGTTTTGGCGCGCCCCTGAAGGCATTTTGTCGTTTTTTCCGGCTATTTCACGAAACCGCCGAGCGGTTCCCGGACGGGCGTGCCGGCCTTTCGAGGATATTGTCGAACGGTTTTTTGCTCCTTTTGGCACAGGAGCACGCAATGCCGCCACTCCGGCTGGGAGGGTATGTCCACCGGCAGCGCGCTGATGGCCCCGCCGCCAAGCAGCTTTGCCGCGCGCGCCCCCGCCTCCAGCTCCGCCCCGGCGGCGGGGCCCTTGTAACAACCCATGTGGCCGCCCACGCGCACAAAGGGCAAAAGCAGCTCGCACAATACGGGCAGCGGAGCCACCGCGCGGGCCACCGCCACGTCATACCGTTCGCGGTGCGCGGGGTCGCGCCCGCCGTCTTCGGCGCGCGCATGCACCAGCCGCACGTTTTCCAGGCCCAGGTCCTCCACCACGGCGGCCAGGAAGTTTACGCGCTTACCCAGCGCGTCCAGGAGCGTCACCTGCAAGTCCGGCCTGGCAATCGCCAGCGGCAATCCGGGAAAGCCCGCGCCGCTGCCCACGTCAATCAGGCTGGCCCCCTGGGGAAACAACCCCTCCAGTCGAAGCGGCGCCAGCGAATCCGCATAGAGCCGGTCCGCCGCCACGGCAAAGTCCGTATCGCCCGTCAGGTTCATGCGCGCGTTCCAGCCGCACAAAAGCGTGTGGTAACGCGCAATCCGCCCGGGCGTGCGCCCGTCGCAGCAAATGCCCAGCCCTTCAATGCGCGCTTGCATCTGCGCGCTCCACGCCCGCTCCGTCACAGCTTCAGCCCCAGGTACTTCACGCCCCAATACTTCACCCATGCCAACGCCTCTCGAATATGGTTTTTGAACCAGAAGGAAAACTCCGGCCTGCACTTGCTGCCCGCGCCCTGGGGCGCAAGGCCCGCGTCGCGCGCAATGGCCAGAGCGCGCGGCAGGTGATAATCGCTGGTTACAATCAACGGCCGCTCGCAGCCCTTATCCTGCAATATTTTCCACGCGTTGCGTATGTTCTCCTTGGTATCGGCGCTAACCGGCTCGCTGATCACATGTTCCTCCGGCAAGCCCTCTGCAAGCAGCACAGCGCGCATTACGTCGCCCTCCGGCGCGGGCTCCTTGCCTCCCTGGCCGCCGCATACCACCATGTAGCAGGGGTTCTTTTCATAGCATTCCTTGGCCTTATCCAGCCGCCAGCGCAGCTGCAAAGAGGGTTCGCCCGAGGGCAGCACCTGCGCGCCCAATACGATGATGCCGTCATACGCTTCCGCCTGTGGCACGTTAACCTCCCAATAGCACACCAGCCCAATCAACGCGGCGCAGCACACAACGCCTGCAACCATAAGCCATGCCAGCGCCCATAGCAACCGTCTGACAAGCCAGCCTCCCGTTTTCTTCCTTCGCATGGATTACTCCCTCGTTACTTTCGCTTGCTTTTCCAGCCTGGCGCGTATCACAACCTCGGCGGAGGAATCCGCAACGCAGGTATATACGCTATCATTGGCTTTTTTCTGCTCGATAAGCCCCGCGCCCACCATGCTAAGCGCTCTGCCCTGGGCGACGATGACATGATCGGCCAAATAAACGTCGATGCTTTGCAGCAGCCCAAGCAGCGCGCGCGTCATATCCACATCCTGCCTGGATGGAACCACCGACCCGCCCGGGTGATTATGGCACAGCAGCACGGAGTGCGCGTTATGCCTAAGCACCGCCTCCGCCACCACGCGCGGATAGGCCGGCACTTCCACCAGCGTGCCGCGCGCGATAAGCACATCCTTAATCAGCCGCATCTGCCCATCCAGGCACACGACATAAAAATGCTCCTCCCGAAGGCCGTCCAGCAGGCGCAGGCAATGCCGTTCCGCCATGCCGCGGTTGGAGATAAGCTCCCTTTCGCCCGCGCGGCTCCATTCCACCCTGCGGGCCACCTGCGAAAACAGGCTTAGGAAGGCGGATGCATACGCGCCCATGCCGTCCACCTTGGAAAGCTCCTCCACGGAAGCCTCCAGCACGCCGTGCAGCGAGCCAAAGCGGTCTATCAGCGCATGCGCCAGAGGGTTTACGTTTCGCTGCGGAATGGCGTAAAACAGCATAAGCTCCAGCACCTCGTGATCCGCAAAACCGTCCAGGCCATGCCGCAAAAACCTTTCCCTCATGCGTTGCCTGTGCCCGGAATGCTCGCCCGCCATGCTTCCGCCCCCTTTTGCGCCGCTACGTTAGTATAGCATAAAATGCCGCCGTTGTACAAACCGCCGCGCCACTTGTAACAATTTGCCCGGCCGTTTCCGCTCAAGGCCCGCGCAGGACGGTTTTTTCCAAAAACAACCCGCGCAAATGCAGAAAAAAACAATGTTCAGGGGGTTTAATCCGGCGTTGGCATGATGTATAATAAAAAGCGGTATATGTACTTTCGCAAACGGCTGGGAGGGGAACACATGCAAACCTTATGGACGCAGATCCGTACCTTGCTTTGGAACGTGTTCAACCGCCCCACCATCGCCGATATTCTGGATATCCTCATCGTGGCGTTTTTGCTTTACGAGCTGCTTATGCTCACCCGGGAAACCCGCGCCAGCGCCGTTCTCAAGGGCCTGGTTACGCTGGTGGTGGCCAGCTGGGTAAGCGACCTTTTGGGCCTTACGGCGCTGAACTGGGTTTTGCGCAACGTGGTGAACAACGGCGCGGTGGTGCTGGTAATTTTGTTCCAGCCGGAGCTGCGCAAGGCGCTGGAGCAGCTGGGCCGCGGCGCGATACACAAAACCTCCCCCGGTACGGATATGGAAGAAAGCTCCCATATTGTGCGTGAAATTACCAACTGCCTGCTCACCCTGAGCCGCCGCCGCGTGGGCGCGCTGATTGTGATTGAGCAGCGCATCGGCCTAAAGGATATCGTGGAAACGGGCACCACGCTCAATTCACAGATTTCCTCGGCCCTGCTGGAAAATATTTTTGAGCCCAACACGCCGCTGCACGACGGCGCGGTGCTGATTCGCGGCACGCGCATCATGGCGGCCGCCTGCATTTTAAGCCTTAGCGAGGGCAAGGGCATTAGCCGCGAGCTGGGCACCCGCCACCGCGCGGCCCTTGGCATTACCGAAACCACCGACGCGATCTCCCTTATCGTAAGCGAAGAAACCGGCACCATCTCCATGGCGCGCGACGGCAGGCTGACCCGCCATTTGGACCGCGCCGCGCTTGAGGACGTGCTTACCTCCATCTACCATCAGAAGGAAACCGGGCTATGGTCCACCCTGATGGAAAAGACACGCCGTCGGAAAGGAGGCGCGGCATGAATTTGGAACCCAAAAAGAACGGCGATCAGCCCCGCGTTAGCCTGCGCAAAGCGCTGAAAAGCGCTCCCCGCCATGGCTGGATGCTTTTATACCATAACTGGCCATGGAAGCTGCTCGCGCTGTTTCTGGCCGTTTGCTTATGGGCTGGCCTGATCAGCCAGGACGCTACCCTCACGCGCGAGCGCGTGTTTAACGATGTAGCCATCAGCGTAACCGGCGCGGATTCCCTGCGCCGCAACAGCGGCCTAATCGTCCTTTCCGGCCTGGAGGAAGACGCGCTTTCCGTGCGTCTGCACGTAAACGTGCCCCAGCGCGAGTACAACAGCGTGTCCGCCTCCAATTATAATCCCCGCGTGGATTTAACCCGCATTACCGGCACGGGCGAGCAAACCCTGCGGATTAACACCACCTCCACCTCCACGTATGGCACTGTGCGCGCCGTAACGCCGGAAACCCTCACCGTTGTGGTTGACGAGTATGTGACCAATTACCGCGTGCCCGTATCCATCAACCAAACAGGAGCCTATCCGCAGGGCTATTATGGCGGCGCGCCTACCGCCAACCCCTCCGTTGTAACGCTTAGCGGCCCCAAAAGCCTGGTGGATCGCATTACCCGCATCTGCGTGGACTTTGACGCTTCCCGCCTGGCTGCCAAAGAGGGCAAGGTACGCACGGCGTTGCCCATGCGCTTTTTCACCGACGAGGGCGAGGAGATAGAAAGCTCCCTGCTGGAGGTTACCAGCGCGGACGTGGTGCTGCGCACCATCATCGTGGAGCAGGAGCTGTATCCCACGCGCGCCATTCCCCTGTCCACCAAGGTGCTTACCAAGGGCGAGCCGGCGCTTGGTTATCAGCTCAAGGGGGTTACGGTTTCGCCCAGCGTGCTGCTGGCCGCCGGGGACGCGGAAAGCCTGGGCGCCGTGGAGGCCCTGTTTATTGACGAGCCTGTGGATATCAGCGAGCGCAGCGAATCCTTCACGGTGGAGGTACGGCTCAAAAAGCCCTCGGAGCTTGAGTACATCAGCGCCAACGCCGTTACCCTTACGGTTGAAATCGCCCCGATTACGGTTTCCCGCACGTTTGACGGGATCAAGCTGTACGCGCGCGGTATTGGCCAGGGATTGAGCGTGAAGCTGGGCGTGAAAACGCTCTCCGTGGCGCTTACGGGCCCGCAGCTGGTTGTAAATAACCTGCGCAGCGCCAACATAAGCGGCTATGTGGATGTAAGCGGGCTGGAAGCCGGGGACTACGAGCTGCCCATACAGCTGCACGTGGAGGACCGGGATATGTCCGCATTGAGCTATACGGCCACGCCGTCCACCGTTTCGGTAACGCTGGAATAATTTTTTGGAAAGGAGCCGGGAATGAACGGCTTTGCCAATACGCTTCTGACCCTGCTGCTAAGCTGGCTGCGGGCGTTAATCAACAACATATGGCGCGTGCTTTCCAGCGAGGATGGCGGCGCGTTCTACCAGTTTTTGTCCAAAAACTGGAAGGTCTTGGTGCTGCTTTTATGCATAGGCGGCTTTGTGATTGACCGCGTCATCTACCTATTCCGGTGGCGGCCCTATTATGTGTGGATGAGCCGGCATGGCCGCCGGCGGCGCGCGTCCGCCGCCCCTGTTGAGCCGGACGCGCCCGAGGATGCGCCTTTGGCCGCCGCGGAGCCCTATGAGCAGGAAGCGCCCTATGCCCAGCCGGAACCTTTGCCCTACGCGCCGCCTTCCGGCGGCGTCCAGGTATACGAACCCATAAACACCTTTGCGCCGGAGGCGGAAACCCGTGTTTTTGAAGCGGCGCGCACCGGCTTCCAGCCGGAGGTTGTAAACTACGCCCCCGCCGCGCCTGACTTTGCGCCGCAAACCGCCTATATGCCCGCTCAGCCAGAGGCGCTTGAACCTGTTTTTGACGAGGAACCCGTTTGGGAGGCAGGCGCTGCCTGGCAAAACCCCGCCGAGGGGATGACGGATTCCTTTGGCATGCCCAAGCCCGAGCCCATAGCCTATATCCGGGATATGCAGGCGGGCTTTGCGCCGCCCGTGCCGCCGGAGCAGCTCTATGCGCCGCCCGCCGCCACGGCGCAGCCGCCTGTTGAGGCCGTGCATCCGGGCCTGGACGAGGCGGCCTTCCGTCAAAGCTTTGGCCTTACGCAGCCGCCGCCCATCGCCCCGCCCGGGCCCTCTTTCCCCGAGGAAGCGTGGGAGGATGAAACCGAACCCCAGGATAGCCGTTTGTTTGTGATGCGCGCGCCGGCATTTCAGCCCTTCACCGCCCGCAGCGACGGCGACGCGGGCAAGGCCCGCGGCCCGTTGGCCCGCCTGGCCAAGAAAGCGCGCGACCTTGTGGGCGGGGATGATGAGGAGAACCGTCCCACCATACACGATTTACAGTCCACGGTGGATGTGTCCCAGGCCTTTCACGAGCCGGTGTATCCCCAACCCAGGCAAGGCGGTGACGAGGAATGAGCTATCCCTTCGGCAGCCGCTACACCATTTTGGTGGGCAACTACGGAAGCGGCAAAACGGAGCTTTCCATCGCCATCGCCCGCCGTTTGCGCGCACAAAAGCAGGGCCGCGTGGCGCTGGTAGATCTGGATATCGTCAATCCCTATTTTCGCAGCGCGGAGCAGCGCGCGCTATTGGAAGGCGAGGGCATAGAGGTGTATATGCCCTCCTTTGCTATGTCCACGGTGGATATTCCCGCCCTGCCTGCGGCCATTCAGGCGGTATTTGAGCAGCCCTTCGCCCATGTGGTGATCGACGTGGGCGGCGACGATACAGGGGCCACCGCGCTGGGCCGCTATGCGCCCTATTTGGCCCGGGTGCGCGGCGAAACCAGCGTGCTTTACGTAGTAAACCCCTGCCGTCCCCTAAGCGGCACGGCGGATGAGATCGCCGCGTTGTTTTCGCTCATTGCGCGCCAGGCGCGGCTTACGCCGGATTGCCTGGTGAACAACGCCAATTTGCAGGAGCAAACCACCCCGGAGGTGCTCATCCAGGCGCAGGAAACGCTCATGCAGGCCTCTGCAAGGCTTGGCGCACCGCTTGCCATGGTTGCGGGACGCGAGGCGCTTCGCGCCGCGCTGCCTGCGGAAATGCAGGCCATGTACTTTGCCTTTGAGCCCCTGATGAAACCCGAATGGCTGGTGGACGCGCCATGAACTATCCCCTGCCCGAGGCGTTTGCAGCCCGTATGCGCGCCCAGCTCGGTCCCGAGGCGGACGCGTATTTTGCCGCTTTGGAGGCCCCCTATCTGCGCGGCCTGCGCCTGAACCCGCGCAAGCCGCTGCCGGCCCAGGCGCAAAGCATGGTGGACGGCCTTTTGGAGCCCATTCCGTGGTGCGCCGCGTTTGGGCGCTATCTCTCCCTGGAAAGCGCCGCGGGGTCCGACCCGCTGCATGAGGCGGGCGCGTATTATTTGCAGGAGCCCAGCGCCATGGCCCCTGTAAGCGTGCTTGCGCCCAGACCCGGCGAACGCGTGCTGGATTTTTGCGCGGCCCCCGGCGGCAAAAGCACGCAAATCGCCGGCGCGCTGAAGGGCGAAGGGCTGCTGGTATGCAACGAGCCCGTGCCGGGCCGCGCCAAAATTCTAAGCCGCAATATTGAACGTATGGGCGTGGAAAACGCGCTGGTGGTAAGCGCAGAGCCCGAAACCCTCGCGCCGCTGTGGGAGGAGGCGTTCGACGCGGTTTTGGTGGACGCGCCGTGCAGCGGGGAGGGCATGTTCCGCCGCCATCCCGAAACGCGAAAGGAATGGACGGCGCAATCCCCCGCCGGCTGCGCCGCGCGGCAAAGCCGCATCCTTGCCTGCGCGGCGCGCATGCTGCGTCCCGGGGGCAGGCTGGTATACAGCACCTGCACCCTCAACCAAGAGGAAAACGAGCAGGTTGTTGCCGGGGCGCTTCGCGCCCATGCCGGTTTGTATACCATGCCCTTTTCCCTGCCCGTGGACGGCGGACGCGTATGGGACGCGCCGGAGGGCATGCTGCGCCTTTACCCGCACAAGCTGCGCGGCGAGGGGCATTTTGTGGCCCTGCTGGGCAAGCGCGGGCAAGCCGCAGATGGCGGGCCCTTTGCCCCGGCGGCCAACCGGCTCGCCGCGCCGAACAAGCCTTTGCTCGCGGCCTATAACGCGTTTGCAAAGCCGTTTCATCCCGCCCGCCTGCCGGAGGCAAACGCGCAATTTGGCGCTTTCCTGATAAGCTGCCCCGAGCTGCCGCCGCTGGACGGCGTCAAGGTGCTGCGCGCGGGCATTCAGCTTGGCGCGCTCAAGGGCAAGGCGTTTGCGCCGGATCACGCGCTGGCCATGGCGCTGCCCCTGCCCCTTGCGCTGCCCGCGCTCCCGCTCACCCGCGAGCAGGCGCTCCTTTACCAGCGCGGCGAAACGCTGCCCGCGCCCGACGCGCTTACCGGCTACGCGCTGGCAACCTATATGGGGCTGGCGCTGGGCTTTGGCAAGGCCAGCGGCGGGCAATTCAAAAACCACTATCCAAAGGGCCTGCGCAGGCCCTAACCCAAAGGAGAACCCGCCATGCAATACATCCGTTTGAAGGGGATTGACCTGCCTGTTTCCCGCCTGTGCGTGGGCGGCTGCCCTGCAGGGGAATACGGCTGGGGCAAGGTGGATCACGCGCAAATCGAAAGCGCAATCCGCCGCGCCTACGAGCTGGGCCTTACTTTTTTCGATACCGCCGATACCTACGGCCTGGGCCGTTCAGAGCAAAACATGGGCGAGGTCCTTCATCCCGTGCGCGACCGCGTGGTAATCGCCACCAAGTTCGGCGTGCGTGTGGAGGGCGGCAAAACCTTCTACGATAATTCTCCCGCCTATATCGACCGCGCGCTTGGCGAAAGCCTGAAGCGCCTGAATACCGATTATATCGATCTATACCAGGTGCATTATCTGGACGGGCGCACCCCCGTGGACGAGCTGATGGAGGCGCTTATCCGCCACAAGCGCAGCGGTAAAATACGCGCCATCGGGCTAAGCAACATCACGCCGGAGCAGGCGAAGGCCTTTGCGCCGTATGCGCAGAAAATCGCCACGTTTCAAAACCATTACAGCCTGGCGCACCGGGACGGCGAGGCCGCCATGCGCCAAAGCGCCCAAATCCTTTCCGCCGCTCCCCTCACGTGGGGCAGCCTGGGCCAGGGCGTCTTAACGGGCAAGTATGGCGCGGATGTGCATTTTGATAAGGACGACCGCCGCAGCCGTGCCGTGTACGATAACTTCTACGGGGATAAGCTGCAAAAGAACCTGCGTATTGTGGAAACCATGCGCCCCATCGCGGAGGCGCACGGCGTGCCCGTGGCCGCCGTAGCCGTGCGTTGGATTTTGGATCATCTTCCCGGCAGCGTGGTCATCGCGGGCATGAAAACCCCCGCGCAGGCGCAAAGCAACGCCATCGCCCTGGGCTTTTCGCTTACGCAGGCGGAGCTTGCCGCGCTTGACGGGGTTTCGCGGTAAGCTTTTATAGATTGTGAAACGGGCCCGGGGCTTGATAAAAAGCTCCGGGCCCGTTTGCCGTTTCAGGCTCATTTCAGGTACAGGTTCATCAAATCCGCGTCATACTCCTGATCGCCGATGCGGAAGAAACTGCGGTAGGTGCCTATGCGCTCAAAGCCCATCTTCTGATACAGGTTGATGGCGCTGGCATTGTCGGAGCGCACCTCCAGCTCGATCACTTCGATGCCCCCGGCGCGCGCGTGCTCGATCAGCCGGTTCATCATTTGGGTGCCCACGCCGCGGTGCCAGAACTTTTGCCGAACGCTGATTGCCAGCGCCGCGCGGTGCGAGGCGCGTCCGTGCATGCCCTTCAGCGACGCCA
This sequence comes from uncultured Eubacteriales bacterium, assembly GCA_900550955.1. Lineage (GTDB taxonomy): Bacteria > Bacillota > Clostridia > Christensenellales > Aristaeellaceae > Limiplasma. Next base: position 39,077 of record URUF01000006.1, read on the forward strand.
CGGAGGCAAGCTCCGCGCCGATGTAGCCCACCAGCATCACGCTCTTGCCGCTCACCGCGCCGATATAGGCCTGCTCATCCTCCACGGTCATATGTGCAAAGCCATCCGCGCCAAACATCAGGTTATCGGATTCGCCGCCCACCCGGTTTAGATATGCCAGCATGGCCTGCGCATCCTCCGGCCGCGCCTTGCGCACAATCAGGCGCTCCGCGCCCGTGCCGGCGTCCGTATTGCGAATCAGCTTGCGCTGAATTTTGCCGCTGATGGTTTTGGGCAGCTCGTCCACAAACTCCACAATGCGCGGGTATTTATAGGGAGCCGTTACCTTTTTCACATGGTTTTGCAGCTCCTTAATGAGCGCTTCGCTGGGTTCGTAGCCCCTGTTTTTCACCAGCACCACGGTGGCCTTCACCACCTGGCCGCGGTCGGGATGCGGCACGGCGGTCACGGCGCATTCCAGCACGGCGGGGTGCGTAAGCAGCGCGCTTTCCACCTCAAACGGCCCAATGCGGTATCCGCTGGACTTGATCACATCGTCGCTGCGGCCGATGAAGTTGAAATACCCGTCCACATCGCGCCAGGCCATATCGCCGGTATGGTACATGCCGTCATAAAACACCGCGTCCGTCTGCTCCTGGTTGCGGTAATAGCCCAAAAACAGCCCGGCGGGATGGCCCTTATCCAGCCTTACAACAATCTCGCCCTCCACGCCGTCCTCCACATCGTGGCCCTGCTCGTCCACCAAGGCGATGTCATAGGCGGGAGAGGGGCGGCCCGTGCTGCCGGTTTTGGGCTCCATCCACTTGCTGGTCATCAAAAGCGGCGTGGTTTCGCTCTGGCCAAAGCCCTCGTGGATTTTTACCCCGGTCTGGCGGTAGAACTGCTCGTACACCTCGGGATTGAGCGCCTCGCCCGCGCAGTTGGCCCAGCGCAGGGCGCTCAGGTCATAGCGGCTCAAATCCTCCTTAATCATGAAGCGGTACACCGTCGGCGGCGCGCAGAAGCTGGTAACGCGATACTTTGCGAGCATCCTTAGCAGATCCGGCGCAATAAAACGGTCAAAGTCGTACACAAACAGCGTCGCGCCGCAAATCCACTGCCCGTACAGCTTTCCCCAGCCGGCCTTGGCCCAGCCCGTATCGGCCACGGCGATGTGGATATCGCCGTCGCCCAGGTTATGCCAATAATACGCCGTTACCGTCTGCGCAAGGGGATAGGTCCAGCTGTGCGCCGCCATTTTGGGCATGCCGGTGGTGCCGCTGGTAAAGTACATGAGCATGATATCGTCGTTATTGGGCAGCTCCTGCGGCTTTTCCCATACATCGGAGGCGGCGGAAAGCGCCTCGTCAAAATCAAGGAAGCCTTCGGCCCGGCCCAGCGTAAACAGCGCCTCCAGCGTATCGCACTCCTTGGCGGCGGTCAGCACATTGGCGCGCACCTCCGGCTCCTCCACGCATATCACGGCGCGCGCGCTGGACGCCTGCACGCGGTACACAATATCCTTTTTCTGCAGCTGCGCCGTGGCGGGAATCAGCACGCAGCCCACCTTGAGCAGGCCCACCGCCGCCACCCAATACTGCCAGCGGCGCTTGAGCATCAAAACAACCGGGTCGCCCTTTGCAAGGCCATGCGCCCGAAACACATTGGCGGCCTGGTTGCTCATACGGCTGATATCGCCAAAGGTAAAGGAGCGCTCGTTCCCCTTCACATCGCACCAGATGAGCGCGCGTTTTTCGGGCGAAATGCGCGCGTATTCGTCCACAATGTCATAGGCAAAGTGGAAGCGCGGGGGCACGGTTAAGGTAAAGTTTTTTTCAAAATCTTCCTGAGAGGTCAAGTCGGTACGGATATAACGGTCAGCCAGCATACGGTTTTCATACTCCTTCGCTGCGGCGGACAAACAGCCCAAACGTTTAGGGAATCACAATCGCCAAAAACTGCACCGGCTCGCCGCCCACGGCCTCCATGGCATGGGGCGTGCGCGAATCGTAATACACGCTGTCGCCGGGGTGCAAAACCACATCGTTTTTGCCAATGATAATATGCATGGTGCCCGAAAGGATGTAGTCAAACTCCTGCCCATCGTGGCTGTTGGGCACAAGGGTTTTGTTATCCTCGGGGGCTACGGTTACATACATGGGCTCAATCTTTCGGTGTACAAAGTTATACGCCAGGTTGCGGTACACGTACTGGTCATGGCAGCTGGTTTCCACCTGGCCCTTGCCGGCGCGGGTTACGCTAAGCACGTTCAGACGGGGCGCTTCGCCGGTTAACAGCTCCGTCATGTCCACATGAAAGACTTCGCCGATCTTCACCAGAAAGCTGATGGGCATGTCTACTTCGCCGCTCTCATATTTGCGGTACTCGTCCACGGGTACGTTCAATGCCTCGGCCATTTGCTCGACGGTGTAGTCCGAGATTTCGCGAAGGTCCAAAATTCGCATGGCGACTTGCTTCACAGGATCGGACATAACGGGTGCGCCTCCTTTTTGCCCCATCTGGGCTGCTTTGGCGTATTATAGCACAGAAGCGTCCGGCGGCGCAACCAAAAAAACGCCCCAGCTTCAACACCCAACCTTCACATAACCGTCATGCATTGGAAAGAAAGGCCCCTTACCATAAAACGGTACGAAGCATTACCCCTGTGTAAGGAGGAACGTTCATGAAAAAGCTGGTTAAGGTTTTGCTGGCGCTAATTTTGCTTGGCGCGGGCGGTTATTTTGGCTGGCGCTATTATCAGGCGCACAGCGTTGCGGCGGTGCAGGCCGTTTCGCAAAGCGCCTACACGGAATACGCCATCGGGCGCGGCAGCCTGTCCAAAACGGTTACGGGCACGGGTACCCTATCCATCAGCCAAACCGAGGATATCGCCCCCAATTACGCCATAACCGTTACGCGGACGCTAGCGGACGTGGGCGATACGGTCGCGGCCGGCGACGCGCTTATGACCATCGATACCGACGCGCTAAGAACCGCGGCCGCCACCCTGGAAGCCGAGCTTGACGAAACCGAGAGCGAAATCACATCCATTACCTCCGGCTATTCCAGCACCGCCTATATAAGGATGCCCCAATACGCGCGCATCAAGGAGGTATACATTGAACCGGGCCAATATATCCAGGACGTAATGGCGGAGAAGGGCTGTATCGCGCTTGCGTCGCTGGACGGCTGGATGTACGTGGAAACCCCCGCGCAGGAGGGCATGGAAATCGGCTCTACGGTAAGCGTGCGGGTGGAACGCGCCACGCTGGAGGGCACGGTGCGCGGCCTGGAAAACGGCACGGCCACCATCACCTTCTCCGACGCCTACGGCGCGGAGGGGCAGGAGGTAACGCTTACCTACAACAAGCAAAGCCTAGGCGCCGCCGTGGCCCATATCCATATGCCCTACCGGCTCACTACCTCGGAAAAGGGCTATATCAGCGCCGTATATATGCAGCCCAACGACCGCAAGTGGGAAAACAACCGCATATGTTACCTGATCAACGTCCCCGTAAGCGACGATTACGCCGCCCTTTGCGCCACGCGTGACAAGCAGGCCGCGCGCCTGGCGGAGATGAAGGCGCTTATGGCCAGCGGCTGCATCTGCGCGCCCGAGGACGGCATCGTAGCCTCTATCGCGCAGGCGTCCGTTAACGAGCAGGCCGCCGGCACGGTGCTTGCCTCCCTCTATGTGAGCGAGGAAAAGGAAATGGTCGTAACCGTTGACGAGCTGGACATTATTAACGTGCAGCCAGGCCAGGATGTGGAAATCGCCATGGACGCCATCACGGATAAAACCTATTCCGGCAAGGTAAGCAAGGTAAGCCAGATTGGCACGGCCACTAGCGGCGTAACCGTGTACGACGTAACCTTGAGCGTTGAAGGCGACAGCCAGCTGAAGCTTGGCATGAACGGCACGGCCACCATCCGCATTCAGGAGGTAACGGACGTGCTGCTGGCGCCCATCACGGCGCTCAACAGCTCGCGCGGCAGCAGCTATGTGTGGCTGAAAAGCAGCGACGCGCAAACAGACGAGCCGGGCCTGCGCGTGGAGGTTGAAACCGGCCTGAGCGACGAAAACTATGTCGAAATCCTAAGCGGCCTAAGCGAGGGCGACGTGGTGCTCATCACCCGCGAGGCCAGCGTTTCCACCAGCAGCCGCGATGAGAAAATGGACGGCGGCATGCTGTTTGACATGGGCGGCGGCTTGCCCGGGGCCGGCGGAAACCCCGGCGGCAACGGCGGCGGGGCTCCCAGCGGCAATCCGGGCGGCAACGGCGGCGGCCGCCGCGGCAACTAAGGGGGGGCGCAGGGCATGATTGATATGACGGACGTGGTGAAGCGCTATACCCTTGGCGGCGAAACCATCTACGCGCTCAACCATATTTCGCTGCATGTGGACGAGGGGGAGTATGTAGCCATCATCGGCCCCTCCGGCAGCGGCAAAAGCACGCTGATGAACATTATCGGCTGCCTGGATGTGGCGGATGGGGGCAGCTATCTGCTAAACGGCAAGCCCATTCAAAAATACCGCGAGCGCCAGCTCGCCCACATCCGCAACCAGCAAATCGGCTTCATCTTCCAAGGCTTTAACCTGCTAAGCAAGCTTTCCGCGCTGGAAAACGTGGAGCTGCCTATGATCTACCAGGGCGTGCGCGCAGGGGAACGCAGGCGGCTGGCCAAGGAGGCGCTGGAGCGCGTGGGCCTGGGCGCGCGCATGAAGCACCGGCCCGCGCAGCTGTCCGGCGGGCAGCAGCAGCGCTGCGCCATCGCGCGGGCCATCGCGGTAAAGCCCTCGCTGATTTTGGCCGACGAGCCCACCGGCAACCTGGATAAAAAGACCGGTCGGGAAATCCTGCAAATTTTCCGCGAGCTGCATGAAGCGGGCAATACCATCGTGCTCATCACGCATGATAACAAGGTGGCGCAGTGCGCCGGGCGCGTGATCCGCATTGAGGATGGGCATCTATATGAAAACCAGGAGGCGCCGCAGGATGATTTACCAATCGTTTAAAATGGCGCTTAAAGCCATTGCCGGCAACAAAATGCGCTCCTTCCTGACCATCCTGGGCGTGGTCATCGGCGTGGTAGCCATCGTGGTGCTGGTAGCCATCGGCCAGGGGGCCAACAGCTCCGTGGTTTCCAGCATTGAGGGCATGGGCACCAACCTCATCAACGTATCCATCCGCGCGCGGCGTGTGAACCCTATCACCATGGACGGCTTAAACGAGCTGGCGCAAAGCCAGTACATCGCCCATGTGGCGCCCGTAGCCAACGTGAGCGGCACGGTTAAGGCGGGCGTGAACACCTATGACGACGGCAGCGTGCAGGGCACCGCGCCGGGCTACGACGAAATCCGCAACTGGACGGTGGCCGAGGGCCGCTTCCTAAAGCAGCCGGATATTGACAACCGCAGCTTTGTGGCCGTAATTGGCGCGGAGGCGGCCAACGAAATGTACGGCACCGCCCACGCCGTGGGCGAAACTTTCTCCCTAAACGGCTACACCATCACCGTGGTGGGCGTTTTGGAAGCCGTGGGCTCCAGCGCGTCCGGCAGCAACGATAACCAAATCCTGATTCCCTACACCCTGGCGCAGCGCCTGTTCCAGCAAACGGGCATCTCCTCGTTCTATGTATCGGCCGCCTCATCGGAGGTGGTCGCGCAGGCGCAAAGCGAGGTGGAGCGCTATCTGGAAAAGGCGTTTGAAGGCTACAACACCTCCTCCTACGGCACGCAGTACAGCGTGTATAACCAAACCGAGATGCTCTCCACCCTGAGCGAAACCACCAGCACCCTTACGCTGATGCTGGGCGGCATTGCGGGCATCTCGCTGCTGGTGGGCGGCATTGGCATTATGAACATCATGCTGGTAAGCGTGAGCGAGCGCACGCGGGAAATTGGCATCCGCAAGGCCATTGGCGCGGCGCGCGGCAATATCCTGATGCAGTTTTTGATCGAATCGCTGGTGGTGAGCCTGATGGGCGGGCTATTGGGGCTGCTGATATCCGTGGGCGCGGTACGCCTGCTGGGCCCGGTTTTGGATATGACGCTCGCCATACCGGTGAACGTGGCGTGGATGGCCATTGCCTTTTCGGTGTTCATCGGCGTGGTATTCGGCATGTATCCGGCCAACAAGGCCAGCAAGCTGCGCCCCATTGAGGCCCTGCATTACGAGGGCTAAGGTTTTAAAACACACGCATGGAACCCCTTCGGGCCGCGCATGCTAGTTCCGCAGGAACGGCAGCGCGGCCTTTTTTGCGCGCCGTGAAAGGATGGGAGCAGCATATGCGTGGGTTTCGGACGGATTTGGCTATGGAAACGCTCGGGCAGGGCGGCGCGGGGATAGAGGGCGTGCGGGTGAGCACGCACCGCATGGGCGGCATCACCCATACGCGTATCCGCATTGAAAAACAAAGCGCGGCAGAGCTGCTGGGGCGGCAGCCGGGCGAATACATCACGCTGGAATATCACGACCTGCCCCGCTGCGACGCGCATACCCGCGAGCTTCTGGCCCGCATGGTGGCGCAGGGCGTGCGCGGCCTTTTGCCTTCGGAGGGCGAGGTGCTGGTTGTTGGCCTGGGCAACCGCAACGTAACCGCGGATGCGCTGGGCACCCGCGTGGTGGAGCGCATGCTGGTTACCCGCCACCTAAGGCAGGCCATGACGCGCGAGCTCAGGGGCAAGCTGCGCGGCGTAAGCGCCATTGCGCCGGGCGTGCTGGGCCTTACCGGCATTGAAACGGCGGAGCTGTGCCGCGGCCTGGTGCGCCATGTAAACCCCGCCGCCGTAATCGCCATAGATGCGTTGGCCGCCTTTGAAAGCGAGCGCATCTGCACCACGGTACAAATCACCAACACGGGCATCGAGCCGGGCAGCGGCGTGGGCAACCACCGGCTGGGCCTTACGCAGGAAACGCTGGGCGTGCGGGTGATCGCCGTGGGCGTGCCCATGGTGGTATACGCCTCCACCATCGCCCGCGACGCCATGGCCCGCCTGATCGACGCCTACGGCATCTTCCGCTCCGGGCACGAGGAGGCCGCGCAGCGGCTTTTGCGCCAGGTTTCCGAGGGCTTCCTGGGCGATATGGTGGTTACCCCGCGCGAGATCGACGAGCTTGTGCTCAACGTGGCGGATCTGCTCAGCGATGGGCTGAACCAGGCGTTGCAGCCCGCGGTCGACCGCGATACCCTGCATATGTACATGCATGCGTAGCATATACTGAAATGCGAACGGCATAAATTGTGGACAGGCGGTGAACGGGATGAACGACAGGCAACAATTCATCCGGCAGGCGGCGGCGCTGCTGCTGGCGCTGCTGGTGGGCGCATACGCGGGCATGCTTATGCCGCGCGGCAATCAAGCGCCCCCTCCCGCGCCGCCGCCCGCGCCTGCGCAGGATTCCGACGCCGTACCCGCTTATGCCGCCTGGCTCATGGAGGACGATCATCTTTTGCTGGCGGGCGAAACGCCGGAAACCACAGCGGAGGCGCAGGAAGAAAACCTGTTTGCCATTTCGCCCGTATCCACGCCCGTACCCACGCCCGGGCCCAGCGCGGCACAGACGCCCGCGCCCACGGCCCAACCCGGCTTCGCCATCGAGGTATTGGGGGCGCAAACCGCAGCGCCCCGCAAGCGGGTGCTCATTTACCACACGCACACCTACGAGGCCTATGAACCCACGAAGGACGATCCCTACCAGCCTACCGAGCAATGGCGCACTGCGGACAGCGCGCACAATGTGGTGCGCGTTGGCGAGGAGCTTGCGGGCCTGCTGCGCGGGCTGGGCGTGGAGGTTGTGCACGATGTAACGGCCTTTGAGCCGCCCAACCTGGGCAGCGCCTATACCCGTTCGCTTGAAATGCTTACAAAGCGCATCCAAACGGGCGAGCGCTATGATTTGTATATCGATTTGCACCGCGACGCCTACGCCGCCTCCTACACCGGTCCCAATACCGTAGCCATTGGCGGCGTGGAAGCCGCCAAGCTGATGCTGCTCATCGGCAAGGGGGACGGGCAGACCGGCCAGGGCTTTGATGAAAAACCAAACTGGCAGGGAAACCTTTCCATTGCCCAAACCATTACCGACGCGCTGAACGCGCAGGGCGCGGGCCTGTGCAGGGACGTATGCGTCAAAAGCGGCCGGTTCAACCAGCATGTTTCGCTTGGCTGCGTGCTGATTGAGGCCGGGAATAACCATAACACGCTAAAAGAGGTGCTTGCCGCCATGCCCTACCTGGCCGACGCCATCGCCCAGTACCTTTGCCAGTAACCCTTCGCCATGCCCGCAGACGGACTTGAAAAAGGCCGCTCTTGCGGGTATAATCGTGTGCGGAGGTGGATGGCCTTGAACGATCGTCCGGTAGGCGTTTTTGACAGCGGGCTTGGCGGCATTAGCGTGCTGGGCGAGGCGCTGCGCGTCCTCCCGAAGGAAAACTTCGTCTATTTTGGCGATACCCAAAACATCCCCTATGGCGATAAGCCGCCTGAACTGGTATTCCGCTACACGCATCAGGCCGTGGACAGGCTGATCGCGCACGGCTGCAAAGCGATTGTGATCGCGTGCAACACGGCCACCAGCGTGGCCGCCGGCGCCCTGCGGCAGGAGCTTACCATGCCCATAATCGGCATGGAGCCCGCGCTCAAGCCCGCCTCGCTGCTGCCGGGCGGGGGGCAGGTGCTGGTAATGGCCACGCAGGTTACGCTGTCGCAGCCCAAATTTCAAAGCCTGATGGCGCTTTATGGCCGGGACGCTATTCCCCTGCCCTGCCCCGGGCTGATGGAATGCGTGGAGGCGGGCGAGCTGGAAGGCCCCCGTGTGGAAAAGGTGCTCGGCGCTTTGCTTGCGCCCTACCGGTGCGTGCCCATCAAGGCGGTGGTGCTGGGCTGCACGCATTATCCCTTCCTGCGCAGGGCCATCGCGCGCTTCTTCGCGCCCGCAACGCCGCTGATCGACGGCAACCTGGGCACGGCCATGCAGCTTGGCCGCCGCCTGGCGCAGGAGGGGCTGGAAAGCCCCGGGCCCGGCGGCAGGGTAACGTTTCTTTCCTCCCTGGAGGGCGGGGAACCCGTCAGCCGCATGCAGCATATGCTGGAGCTGTGGCGCGCAACCGCGGGCGACGGCTGAACAAAAGCCGCTGAAAACGCGGCGGATTGGGGTATGCAAATGAAAAAGGTGATGCTTATCTTTGGCACCCGGCCCGAGGCAATTAAAATGTGCCCCCTGGTGCTGGAGCTGAAACGGCGTCCCGCGTTTGAAACGGTTGTGTGCGTAACCGGCCAGCACAGGCAAATGCTGGACCAGATACTGAGCTGTTTCCACGTTGAGCCGGAATACGACCTGTGCATCATGCGTGAAAAGCAAACGCTGTTTGATGTGACCATCGCCATTTTGGAGGGGCTCAGGCGCATTTTGGAAAGCGAGCGGCCCGATGTGGTGCTGGTGCACGGGGACACCTCCACCGCCTTTGTGGCCGCGCTGGCCTGCTTTTATATGCAGATTCCCGTGGGCCATGTGGAGGCGGGGCTGCGCACCTATAACCTGTATTCCCCCTTCCCGGAGGAATTTAACCGCCAGGCGGTGGATTTGATGGCAAGGTTCTATTTTGCGCCCACGGAAACAAGCCGTCAAAACCTTCTTAGGGAGGGCAAGCCGGACGCGCACGTACACGTGACCGGCAATACCGTGATTGACGCGCTGGAAACCACCGTGCGCGCCAATTACGCCCATCCCGAAATCGCCTGGGCCAAGGGCAGCCGGTTAATCCTGCTCACCGCGCACAGGCGCGAAAACCTGGGCGAGCCCATGCACGAAATGTTCCGCGCCATCCGCCGCATTGTGGATGAAACGCCGGATGTGAAGGTGCTTTATCCCGTGCACCTGAACCCGGCGGTGCGTGAAATGGCGCAGCGGTGCTTTGACGGGCAAAGCCGTATTCACATGATTGAACCGCTGGACGTGCTGGATTTCCACAACCTGATGGCCAACGCCTACCTTATTATGACCGACAGCGGCGGCATCCAGGAGGAGGCCCCGGCCCTTGGCAAGCCCGTGCTTGTTATGCGCGACACCACCGAGCGCCCCGAGGGCGTAATGGCGGGCACGCTCAGGCTTGTGGGCACGGATGAAAGCACCATCTACGCCGCCGTGCGCGAGCTATTGACCGATCAGGCCGCCTATCATGAAATGGAGCATGCCGTCAACCCCTATGGCGACGGCCATGCCAGCCGCTACATTGCCGATATCCTGGAGCGGGAGCTGTAGCCTAGCGCCTTAGGGCGCGCATGCCCCACAGCGCCAGCGCGCTTAGGCCGCACCAGGCCAGGGTGTAGGGCGCGCAAATCTGGCCGCGGATATTCAGCGGCGCGCGCCGGTAGTCCCAAATTTGATACCTGCGGTTAAACAGCAGGCCAAACGCGTACTCCACGCCGGTGATGCAAAGGCCGCCCAACAGCGCCTGCCGCCACAGGGGGCGGCCTTTTTGTATGCGCTGAAGCGCATGCAGCATGCTTAGCGATATCCCGCCTGCCAGCGCCATAGCGGGATGGGTGCGCCCCCGCCAGCCGATCTCGATCATAGGATAAAGCAGGGAACCTGTCAAAAACGCGTAGGGCATATGGATACTCCCTTTCCCGCGCGGGCTATTGGCCGCCGCGTCCGAGCGTCGAAAAAGTCCGCCTGCGGCGGTCTTTTCCGCCGAAGAAGCGCCGTTTGCCTACTCGCCTAAGGCTTGCCGGGCGGCAAACGGCGTAAGGAAACCTTGCTGCGCAAGGCTTCCGAAGCCGGCGCGCATGTCGCCAGCTTCGGATTGCACTTGGAGGGCCCGGGCCCTCCAAGCCTCCCAGGGGGATATCGATAGGCTGCCGCGCGGGCTATTGGCCGCCGCGTCCCCTTTAGCATGCCCACCCTCGCGCGGCCCATACCATCCATTGCATTTCGACAGTATCTGCGCTATACTGTGAAAGTATACTGATTATACCTTTAGGGGGTGCCCGGCGCATGAGGATTACCATGATCTGCATAGGCTCTACCGGCGATGTGCGGCCCTATATCGTCTTGGGCCGGGAGCTCAAGGCCCGCGGTCACGATATCGCCATCTGCGCCTTTTCCGATTTTGAGGCCGCCGTGCTCAAGGAGGGCTTCCGCTTTAAGCCCATCTCTGGCGATGTGAAAAAGCTCATGTCCCATCTCATGAGCGGCGCCAACGGCGTGGGCTTTCTAAAGCAGGTGCGCGACGGCATGAAGGATATCCTTGAGCCCTTTCTGGCCGGCCTGGAAGCCGCCTGCGACGATGCGGAGGCGATCATCGCCACCTATTTTGGCCAGGTGTTCCAGTCCCTGGCGGAGGTGCGCCATGTTCCCTATATCCAAACGCAGTATTTCCCCATGGATCAAAACCCCGCCGCGCCCATTGCCTCGGCGCCGGGCCAGCACGCTGGCAAGGCGTGGAACCTTGCCAGCTACCAGCTTGGTCATCTGCTGGTCAGCACGCTGGAAAAATATTACCTGGCCGATTGGCGCGCCGCGCGCGGCATGAGCCCCCGCAAGCTTGAGGCCACGCCCACCTATGAGCTCAACGGCCACACCATTCCCGTGCTTTACGCCATAAGCCCGCTCGTCATGCCCCGTCCCGCCCGTTGGGGCGAAAACATCCACATGACCGGCTACTGGCTAGATGGCCAGGCGGCAAGCAATTTCCGGCCCGAGCCTGAACTGGAAGCCTTTCTAAGCGCCGGGGAAGCGCCCATCTACATCGGCTTTGGCTCCATGACCAGCGGCGACATGGGCGCTACGCTGGCTATCGTTTTGGAAGCCGTGCGCCAAAGCGGCGTGCGCGCCGTGCTCTCCACCGGCTGGGGCGGCGTGGATATTCCCCCGCGCGAGGATATCTATGTGGCGGATTTTGTGCCCCACGACTGGCTGTTCCGGCGCGTAAGCGCCGTGGTGCATCACGGCGGCGCGGGCACAACGGCGGCCGGCATCGTGGCTGGAAAGCCCACGCTGGTCATCCCCTTTGGCGGCGACCAGCCCTTCTGGGGCGAGCGCGTAAAGGCCCTGGGCATTGGGCCCAAGCCGCTTCCGCGCGATAAGCTCACCGTGGCGCGCCTAAGCAAGGCCATCGCCCAGCTTACCCAAACCAAAAAATACCGCGTCGCCGCCCGGGAGCTCGGCGAACGCCTGCGCATGGAAAACGGCGCGGAAATCGCCGCCAACATCATCGAGCACGAGCTGCGCAAGTGGCTGCGCGAGGAGGGGCTGGAGCCCGTCCTTGTGCCCGCAGCGCAAAGCGCATCCCTATAAGCCATTTTGGGAAAGGAAGATCCAATCATGAGCGTTTCGCGTACCCTGGCGGACCTCAAGCCCGGAGAAAGCGGCGTGGTAAGCACCGTAGGCGGCGAGGACGCCCTGCACCGTCATCTTTTGGACATGGGCATCACGCCCGGCGTAAAAGTTCTCCTGCAAAAAACCGCCCCCATGGGCGATCCTGTGGAAATCCATCTGCGCGGCTATGCCCTTACCCTGCGTTTGGAGGACGCGCGCAAAATTGGCCTGGCCTAAGGCATTCTACATTCATAACGGAAAAGAGCGATCTTTGCATGCGCTATACCTTTGCTTTGGCAGGAAATCAGAACAGCGGCAAAACCACCCTCTTTAATCAGCTTACGGGCAGCAACCAGCATGTGGGCAACTGGCCCGGCGTAACGGTGGAGCAAAAAACGGGCACCATGCTGCACCATCACCATGGTTCGCAAACCCATATCGGCCTTTCCTGGCGCGGCAAGCGTGCGGAAAGCAAAACCGGCGGCGTGCCCGAGGAGGATTCCGACGTAACCATCGTCGATCTGCCCGGCATCTACTCCCTAAGCCCCTATTCGCTGGAGGAGATCGTAAGCCGCAACTACATCGTGCGCGACAAGCCCGATGTGGTGATTAACATTGTGGATGCCACCAACCTGGAGCGCAACCTCTACCTGACATTGCAGCTTTTGCAGCTGGGCCGCCCGGTGGTGATAGCCCTGAACATGATGGACGAGGTGCGCAGCCACGGCGACGCGATCGATATCAAGGGCCTGGAAAAGGGCCTGGGCGTGCCGGTGATCGCCATATGCGCGCGCAAAGGCGAGGGCCTGGACGAGCTGGTGCGCCGCACCATGCAGGTGGCTGAATGCAGGCAGCTGCCCAGCAAGCTGGATATCTGCAGCGGCGCGGCGCACAAGGCGCTGCACGCCATCCAGCACCTGGTGGAGCAGCCCGCCATGGCGCACGGCATTATGCCGCGCTACGCCGCCACCAAGCTTTTCGAGGGCGACGAGCCCATGCTTGAGGAGCTTGAGCTGGGCGAGGATACCAAGCACATTATAGAGGAAATCCTATCTGCCATGGAGCGGGAGGTGGGCATGGAACGCGCCGCCGTCATGGCGGACACCCGTTATACCTTTATTGAAAAGCTGCTTTCCACCTGCTATACCCGTGGCAGCGCCGAAGGCGATACCCTGACCGACAGAATCGATAACGTGCTCACCCACCCTGTGCTGGCCATCCCCGTGTTTTTGGCCATGATGCTGCTTGTGTTCTACATCACCTTCGGGCCGCTGGGCACATGGATAGCGGACGGCTTTTCCGCCCTGGTGGATAACGGCATAGACCTGCTCTCCGGCGCTTTGGCAGGCTGGGGCGTAGCCGGATGGGGGCGGGATTTGCTGATTAACGGCGTATGCACAGGGGTAGGGAGCGTGCTTTCCTTCCTGCCTACCATTCTAATTTTGTTCCTGCTGCTTTCCATCCTGGAGGACAGCGGCTACATGGCGCGCGCCGCCTTCCTGATGGACCGCCCGCTGCGCAAGCTGGGCCTGAACGGCCGCAGCTTCATCCCCATGATGATGGGCTTTGGCTGCACTGTGCCCGCGGTAATGAGCGCCCGCAGCATGAACACCCAGCGCGACCGCCGCTTTACCATTATGCTCACGCCCTTTATGAGCTGCGGCGCGAAGGTGCCTATTTATGCGCTGTTCACGCGCGCGTTTTTCCCCGGCAACCAGGTGCTGGTAATGAGCGCCTTTTACCTTACGGGCATCGTGGTGGCCATTTGTTCGGGGCTTGTGCTCAAGCGCACGGTTTTCCATGGCGACGCCGCGCCCTTCATTATGGAGCTGCCCAGCTACCGCCTGCCCACCCCCGCCAATGTGGCCCGGCAGATGTGGGATAAGGCCAAGGATTTTCTCAAGCGCGCGTTTACGGTCATCTTCCTGGCAACGCTGGTAGTGTGGTTTTTGCAAAGCTTCACCTTCAGCCTTGCCCCCGCGCAGGACGTGGCGCACAGCATGCTTGGCGTAATCGCCGGCTTCATCGCGCCCGTGTTCCGCCCGGCGGGCTTCGGCTCGGTGGAGGCCTCCACGGCGGTGCTTACCGGCGTAATGGCCAAGGAAAGCGTGGTGAGCACCCTGGCCGTACTGGCCGGCGTGGATGCTGAAAGCGCCCAAATGCTCAGCTCGCTGCAAAGCATCTTCCCAAGCACGCTGGCGGCGGTTTCGTTCCTGGTGTTCGTGCTGCTTTATATGCCCTGCGTGGCCGCCTTCGCCGCCATGCGGCGCGAAATGGAAAGCGGCCGCTGGGCCGTGGGCGCAGTGGCGGCGCAAACGGGGCTTGCCTGGCTGCTGGCCACGCTGGTATTCCAGCTGGGCCGCCTGCTGGGCTTGGGCTAAGCCCTTGGAAAGGAGCCCATTCCCTTGCTTGCACAGGTTTTAAACGTGTTGATTCCCGCCGTGGTGATTGGCTACGGCCTTTTCCTGCTCATGCGCATGCTGCGCGGCCGCGGCAGGCGCTGCGGATGCGGGGGCTGCTCGGGCTGCCCCATGGCGGGCAGCTGCGCGGAGCTTACACACATGAAACAAAAAGGGGATATGTCCGATGATTGAAACGCCTGTTTCCATGCGCTTATATGGCCTTGTGACCGATTCCATCGTGGATGGCCCAGGCTTTCGCACGGCCATTTTCACGCAGGGCTGCCCGCATCACTGCGAGGGCTGCCACAACCCCAACAGCCATGCCTTTGACGCGGGAACCGAATGGACGCTTGACGATATTGAAAAGAAGTTTACCGGGAACCCTCTGCTGGACGGCATTACCCTCAGCGGCGGCGAGCCCTTTGCCCAACCCGCCGCCTGCTGGGAGCTGGCGCGGCGCGCGCATGCAAAGGGGCTTACGGTATGGGTGTATTCCGGCTACACCTATGAAAAGCTGTGCGATATGGCGCAGGCCGACGAGGCCGTGGCCGCCCTGCTTAGCGAGGCCGACGTGCTGGTGGACGGGCCCTTTGTGCTCAAGGAGCGCTCGCTGGAATTGAACTTTTGCGGCAGCCGCAACCAACGGCTGATCGACCTGAAGAAAACGCGCGCACAGAACGCGGTTGTTCTGTACGCGCCTCAGGAGTGGTAATGCATGAAGGTAGCGCTATTGGCCACGGGCGGCACCATTGCCTGCACGCCCGGTCCAAACGGGCTTGCGCCTACCCTGCGCGCCTGCGGCCTGCTTGAAGCCATCGGCGGCGCGCTGCCCTGCGAGGTTGAACCCAGGGATGTATTCCTGATGGATTCCAGTAACATGCAGCCGGAGGAATGGTGCGTGCTGGCCCGCGCCGTGAACGACGCGCTTGTCGCCTGCGACGGCGTGGTCATCACCCACGGCACCGATACCATGGCTTACACAGCCGCCGCGCTCTCCTTCATGCTGGCGGGCGCGGGCAAGCCGGTTATTCTAACGGGTTCGCAGCTGCCGCTCTCCCATCCGCTTACGGACGCCCGGCTAAACCTGCTGCGCGCGTTCACCGCGGCCATGGCGGGCGTGCCCGGCGTATACGTCTGCTTTGGCGACCGCCTCATTTCCGGCGTGCGCTGCGTAAAAACGCATACCACCTCCATGGACGCCTTCTCCAGCGTGAATGCGCCCATGGCGGGCCATTTTGACGTGGACGGCGTGCACTTCACCCATCCCCAGCCCTACCTGCCCCTGCATGCGCACGAGCCTTACCGCCTGCGCGACGGCATTGACCCGCGCGTGTTCCTGCTCAAGCTGGTTCCCGGCACCTCGCCGGATGTGCTCCGCTTCGTGCAGAGCGCGGGCTATCGCGGCCTGGTGATCGAGGCGTTTGGCCTGGGCGGGCTGCATTACATCCGCCGCAACCTGGTGCGCGCCATGCAGGAGCTGGGGGAAAGCGGGGTGCAGGTGCTGGTGGTAAGCCAATGCCTGTACGAAAAAGCCGACCTCAGCATTTACGAGGTCGGCAGGGGCCTTCTGCGGGAGTATGTGCGCAGCGGCCGGGATATGACCACCGAGGCCGCCGTATGCAAAATGATGTGGGCCCTTGGGCAGGAAACCCCAAGCGAATGGCTGTGCCACCGGCTGGTGGGCGAATACCGTTAAGGCTGTTCCTCCGATGGCTGATACACGGTTTGCCCCACGCCAATGAGCGAGGAAACCGTTCGTACAAATTTTTTGTTCTTCCAGGTGGCAAGCTGATTGAGCATGCGGCCCCGGAACACCAGCGCCATGGTATTGCCCCCATCCAGGTTGAGCGCCTCCTGAACGCCCCGCGCCTTAAGCATGCGCGTGAGGCGAATCAATCCCGTGCCCTCGCTTGAGTCCATGCGGCCCAGCACGCTCAGCAGCAAATAATGCCCCGGATCGTACATCCCCAGCGCCTGGCGCGGGGATTTTGTTTCATACCAGCCCTCCAGCACCATGGAATCCATCTCGCCGTCCTTCACCAGCACCGGGCCAAAGCAGTATACGTTTACCGCGCCCTTATCCACCAGCTCCTGCGCGGTTATCTCGGCGCAGCGGTAGGCAATCAGGCTGCCGTCGGCAAACTGGGCCATCATATCCAGGTTAGGCAGGTTGTGCAGGCGCTTTGAGTACGTCTGATCGCCAAGCAACTCGCCATCGCGGATCACGATGCCCACCTTTTCCTTTTGATACATGCGGTGGCCGTAAAAATCATCCGAGAATCCCAGCACATATCCGCTATCCGTGGCCATGTCATACGGGTAGCGAAAACGCGTACCCGGCCTTTCCGGGTTGTTTTCCATGGTCAGCAGCTTTTCCTGCCCGCGCAGGCGGATATCGGTTTCAAACCATTCCAGGGGGATGCTCTCGTCCTCCCGTTTGAGAATGGTAATTTGCAAATCGCGCGTGAGATAGGCCCAGAAGCCGCCCTCGTCATCCTCGTACCAAAACTCGCCCGCCTGCGCCAGGTAGCCCTCCGCGTCGCGTTCAGGCCAGGCGATCTCCGGCAGTACGGGCGCGGCCAGCACCGTGTCAAAGCAGCCCGCCGCGTCCTCTGCATACAGGCGCTGGGCTGTTGCGGCGTCCAAAACACCGCTTGCATCCAAGCCGTTGGCCTTCTGGAAGCGCTTGAGTGCCTTTTGTACCTCGCTGCTAAAGCTGTCGTTAAGCTTGGAGGTATTCATATACCCAAGCTCAAACAGGCGCTGCTTCATCAAAAGCACATCTTCGCCCTTGTCGCCCTTTTGTAGTACGGCTTCAGCCTGCGCAGCCGCGGCCATGCCCGGCAAAAGGGCTATGCAAAGCATCATCAGCACAACCAGCGCGGCCTTTTTATATGTCCAGCAACCTTTTTGCATGAAACTTTTCACCCATCCATCCGTTTTTTCGTGTACACTATACCATTTTCCTCCCAAGGTGACAAGCCTTTTTTACAGTTGACGAACGCTTGTTCTGTGTGCTATGCTGAAGGGGATTGATAGGACGGGGGCCGGACGTATGGTTACAATCCCAAAGGCGCAGGCGTGCCGCTTTCTAATGGAACGGCATGGCCTGATGGGCGCGCGGCGCCTCCGCGGAAGCGCAGGCGTGCTGGAATACGTGCGTCAGGTGGGCTGCGTGCAGTATGACCCTGTGGACGTATGCGGCAAAAGCCATGAGCTAGCGCTTTTGGCGCGCGTGCACGGCTTTTCCAAGCCCATGCTGGAGGAGCTTTTGTATGGCCGCCGCCTGCTTTTGGACGCCTTTGACAAAAACATGTGCCTTATGCTTACGCAGGACTGGCCCTGCATGGCGTTTGTGCGGCGGGGCTTCCAGCAGCGCACGCGCTCCAGCGAGGCTGTGGAGCCGCTGATCCCCGATATTTTGAAGCTTGTGCACGAGCGCGGCTGCCTAAGCGCGCAGGAGCTAAACCTGCCCCAAAAGACGGACTGGTACTGGAGCGCGGCCTCCCTGGGCCGCGCCGCGCTGGAAACGCTGTATTTTCGCGGCGAGCTTGTGGTGCACCATAAAACCGGCACGATAAAAAGCTATGCGCTGGCGCGGGATTGCCTGCCCCAGGCGCTTTTGGACGCGCCCGACCCTTTTCCCACCGCGGCGCACAGGCAAAAGTGGCAGGTAAAGCGCCGTATTGGCGCGGTAGGCCTTATGTGGAACGCGCCAAGCGACGCCTGGCTGGGTGTGGAGGGGCTTACCGCGCAGGCGCGCGAGGAGGCTTTCGCAGCCCTTGAAAGGGAGGGCGCGATTACCGCCGTGAACGTGGAGGGCGTTACACGGCCGCTATACCTGCTTTCCGGGGAAGCGGACAGGCTTGGGCGCTGCTCCATGCCCATGGAAAAACAGGCGCGCCTGCTGGCCCCTCTGGACTGCCTCCTGTGGGACCGCAGGCTGATTGCCGCGCTGTTTCATTACCTGTATAAATGGGAAATCTACACGCCCGAGGCGCAGCGGCGCTACGGCTACTACGTGCTGCCCGTCATATACGGCGACCGCTTTGCCGGACGTATCGAGCCCGCATGCGACCGCCGCGAGGGCGTGCTGCGTGTGAAGCGCTTTTGGCCCGAAGCGGATTTTCACGTGACAAACCGCTTTTTATGGGCGCTTGAGGACGAGTTGCAGCTTCTTAGGCGGTATCACGGGCTTGAGCGCATCGTTTGGGAGGAGGGCTGGCTTATTCTCTAGGCGTATAGCTGCAAATTTCCCCAGCCATTGAAATTTGCCTAACGTCATTGTATAATGATTGTGACCTATTGACCATAATACGGAGGTAAATGCGTGTACAGGCTTTTGATTGTAACAGATGAGCAGCGCGTGAAGGATATGTTTTCCTCCATGGAGGGCTGGGAAGCCATGGGCATTAAGCCTCCAAGGCTGCGCTCCAGCGTGGAGGAGGCCGTGGAGTGCATGCACAAGCACCCCATCGACGCTATCGCCATGGATGACGCGCCCGCCTTTGAGGCGCTGTACGCCTATCTGGACGAGCACTATCCCGATATGCCTATCTTCCAGATCGAGCGCACAGCACAGGAGCAGCTTCAAACCGTGCGGGAGGCATCCAGCCTGCTCACCCGCCTGAAAGCGGATGATTCCAACGATGAGTATGACGATACGCACAAGCTGGATTTGCAGCGCGAGCGCTGGCTGCGCAAGGTGATCGGCGGATTGATCCCCACGGCGGGGGATTTGGCCCGGCAGCTGCGCCTGTACCGCTGCGACACGCGGCTGGGCGTGCCCTGCGTACTGGCCCGCCTTGGCCTGTCGGTAGACGATTCCTTCCTGGCTGACCGCTGGCACTATGGCAGCGAGCGGCTGGAAATCGCCTTGCGCAACTTTTTTGGCCGCGAGCACGGCGGTATGCGCATCCATGTGGCCGTGGTTTCGCAGGAGGAGGTGCGCGTGCTATGCTATCCCCTAAGCCTGGAGGACGGCGTAAGCGAAAACGCCGCCTATGAATACATCCAGGAAACGGTCGATCAAATCCAGCATTATCTGGGGCTTTCGCTCAAGGTGCTGGAAACGCGCCGCCTGCCCGGTTTGGAGGCCTTTGCGGCGGATGGCGGCAATCCGTACGCGCCCTCCGGCATAGTGTAAAACGAAAGCGGTTTGAAAGGAGTATCATATGGGAATTTTTGATATCGTAAAAGGCCAGCTTATCGATGTAATTGAATGGACGGACGATTCCGCCAACACCATGGTGCATAAATACGATATGAACGGCAAGGAGATCATGATGGGCGCGCAGCTCACCGTGCGGGAAAGCCAGGCCGCCGTTTTTGTGAATGAGGGCCGTTTGGCCGATGTGTTCGGCCCCGGCCGTCACGAGCTCACCACCCAGAATATGCCCGTTATGACCGCGCTGAAGGCATGGAAGTTCGGCTTTAACTCCCCCTTTAAAAGCGATTTGTACTTTGTAAACACCAAGCAGTTTATGAACCGCAAATGGGGCACCGCGAACCCTGTAATGATGCGCGACGCGGAATTTGGCATGATCCGCATCCGCGCGTTCGGCTCCTTCTCCTTCCGGGTGAAGGATCCCGCAGCCTTCATGAAGGAGGTATTCGGCACCAGCGCCCTGTTCACCGTGGAGGGCGTGGAGGGCCAAATCAAGAGCGTGGTGGTTAGCGGGCTTAGCGACGCGATTGCCCAAAGCAAAATTCCCGCGCTGGATCTGGCCGCCAACTATACGGAGCTTGGTCAGTACGTTCAGCAGGCGCTCAGCCCCAAGGTGGAGGCGCTGGGCCTTGCCCTTACCGGCTTTGTGATTGAAAACATCAGCCTGCCCGAGGAAGTGGAAAAGGCCATTGACAAGCGCACCTCCATGGGCGTGGCAGGCGATTTGAACAAGTATACCCAGTTCCAGGCGGCGGAGGCCATGCGCGAGGCCGCCAACAACCCCGGCGGCAACGGCATGGCCGGAATGGGCGTCGGCATGGGCGCGGGCGCTATGATGGGCCAGCTGTTTACGAAAAGCATGCAGGCCGCTTCCGCGCCGCAGCAAAGCGCCCAGGCCGCATGCACCGCCTGCGGCAGGCCCATTCCCGCCGGCAGCAAGTTCTGCCCTGAATGCGGCGCGCAGCAGGCGTCCGCCGCCAGGTTCTGCCCCGGCTGCGGCCAGCAGACTGCCCCCGGCGCAAAGTTCTGCCCCAACTGCGGGCAGCAGCTTGGCTGATTTTTTACAGCGCTATACCCAAAACAGCCCGTCGCACGCGTGCGACGGGCTGTTTTTTGAAAGGCGCCCCCTAGTCTTACCCGTTCCCCTCCGGCAGAGCGAAAACGTCCACGCTTTCCACCTCGCCGCCGGGCGAGGCAACCGTTACATAGCCAAACCACTCCGTGCCGCCCTTGGGGCAGATGATAAAGCCCCAGTGCAGCGGCTCGCTGTACCCCTTGCGGTAAAACCCGGGGTACAAATCCACCTCGTCTGCTGCCACGCGCTCGCGGCCCAACGCCCTGGCATACGCATCCAACGCGATCGCCTGCGCTTTTTCCAGGGGCAAATCGTCCTCGCCGGGCATCAGGTAGTAATGGTCGTGGCTGCCCAGGAATTCCTCCTCAAGCTGGCCGTACCATGCCTTATCCTCCACAGACCAGTATTCCAGCGCCAGCCCGCCGTATCTTTGCTGCTTTTCCTCCACCAACCGGCCAAAAATACGCCCAGCGTCATACTCGTGGCGCGTCGTGCCGCTGAAACGGTCGGGCAGCAGCTCGTAAAGCAGCCCATCCGCCTCGCCGGATAGCCTTGCGTCCCGCAGCAGCATAAACACGCCCTTGTCCTCAAGCGCCACGTGCAGCCAATCGTCCAGCTGGCCCAGCACCTGTACCGTCGTGCCGTTGGGTTCTATGCGCGCCACATCGGATTCACGGTCGTTCAGCGTATACAGGGTGGTGTGCGCCGTGCTTCCCTGCATCGCCAGTTCCGCCGTGGGCAGCGCGTCCGTGCAGCCAAAGGCGAGGTCGCGCAGCGGTATCCAGCCGCCGATACCCGTCCTCTCCCCATCGCCGCCTATGAGCACATGGGCCCAGTTCGCCTCGCCCTCCTTGCAGTTCCATTCCTCTGGGGAGCTGCTTTCGCGCAGCTCCGTCACAACAACGGGCGTGCCGTTGAGGTAAATGCCCATGGGGCAGTTCAAATCGTTGGCCGTAGGCTTATCCAGCATTACCGTGCCCACGGTTTCGGAGGAATGCACCCAGGCGTTTTGCGGGAATACGCTCAGCTTGCCCACCTCCAGCGCCAGCGCGCTGCCGCCCAGCACCGCCAGAAGCGCCGCGGCTACGCAAAGGGCGCTGCCCGTGCGGCGGCCCGCTCCCTGCATAATGCTAAGGATGCGGCGCTTCATGCCGTTCCTGCCGCCGTAGAAGGAGGTGCACAGCGCCGTCCGGGCGCGCGTCTGCCGCCGGATTACACGGATGATTGTTTCGGAATAGAAGCGGCGCTCCTCCTCGTCCGCCCGGGCGGTCACAAGGCTGTCGCAGGAGGCCTCCTGGTAATAACACACGCTGCGGCCCATAAGCCACACCAGGGGATTGTACCAGTGCAGCGTATAGCACGCCATGACCAACGCCTTTACCAGCAAATCCCTGCGCTTGAGGTGCGTAAGCTCATGGCGCAGCACAAGCGCCAATTCGTCCAGGCCCAGCGCCGTATCCGGTATCAGGATGGCCGGACGCGCAAAGCCAATAAGCATGGGGCTGGACACCGCCTGGCATAGCCACAGCCCTACCTGTGTGCACACGCCCATTTCCGCCATGCACTTGCGCAGCATGGCCTGGTACCCCTCCGCCTCGCAGGGCTTGCGCCAGCGGCGCACCGCGCGCATAAAACGCGCGTGGCTAAGCATAAGCAGCGTAAGCATTACAGCCGCGCCCGCCAGCCATATCCAGCACAGCACCTGCAACCAGTCCAGGGGCGCGGCGTCCGCACTCCGCGCGCCCGCCCCGGCCTGGGCCAGGCTTACGCTGCCGGCGCCCGCCGCCTGGGCAATCCGCGCCTCGTCAGGCAGGGAAAGCGTGCCGTCCATGCTTGCTTCCGCCGCGGTATTTTCCACCACGGGCCGCGAAAGCGCCGTGGGCAGCGTTACCTTCAGCGCCGGCCTGGAGAAAAGGAGTGTAAAGGGAATCAGCAAGCCAACTGCCAGCGCAACCCATGCGCCGTACAAGCCGCGCGGCGAATAGCGCTTTTCCAGCGCCGGCAGCAGGGCCAGATATACAAGAATCAGCACCGTAAGCCCAGCGCCTGTGGAAAGCATCGCAATGCAATAGCCCCTCATTGCCCGCCGCCCCCTTTCTGCTTATCCAGCCATGCCGCCAGCTCATCCAGGTCGCTTTCGGTCAGCCGTTCGCTCTCCAAAGCGGTTAGCAGGCTTTTGAAGCTGTTGCGGTGGTAACGCTCCACAAAGCTTTCCGTTTCCATGCGCAGGTATTCGTCCCGGCTGATGATGGGGTAAAACGAGCGTTCGCGCCCTGCGCCCCGTTCCACGCGCAAAAAGCCGCGCTCAGTAAGCCGGGCAAACAGCGTGACCACCGTTTGGATTTTCCAGCCATGCTTGCGCCCCAGCGCCTCCATGGCCATGCCCGTGGTTACCGGCGGGGTTTGATCCCATAAAAAGCTCATGATCTCAAATTCCGTATCGGGCAAGCGTTGTGATTTCATAGCGCCAATCTCCTTGTTTTTATAAGACGGTACGTCTTACAGACGGTGTTATATTACACCATGTCTTATAATCTGTCAACAAGCTTTCGCAAAATGTTTGGATTGTAACAACTACCCTTCCAAGGGTTGACATCTGTATAAGACAAGGTGTAGTATGAATGCGACGGTACGAAACGGACACATCTTACATACACAGGAGGTGCTTCCTATCTTATGAAGAAGCTTTGCTTGTTCCAAGCCACGTTCCTTGTTCTTTTGCTGCTTTCGCTTGCTTTTCCCGCCCTGGCGCACGAGCGCGTGGGTAGCGTGCTGTATTTTGGCGGCGACTATCAGGATACCGTCTATGAAGCGACGGAACTGCCCAACGGCAATCTGCTCCTAAGCGGTTACAGCCAGCAGGCCGCCAATGGCTCCGACGCAATCAAGCGCCAAACGCGCGCCTGGCTTCTCTGCCTCGAACCCGGGGGCGAAACTGCCTGGGAATACCATGACGATACGCAGGGCACCACGCGCTACGTTTTGCCCGTCGTACAGCCGGATGGCCGCATCACGGTGTTATTTTATAACTCGCCCAGCCAGGTAACGCAGGAAATCGCCATTCATTCCTTTTCACAGGACGGCGAATTGCTTGCCAAAACGCCGCTGCCCTTGGAGCTGGATCTTGTCAAAGGAAGAATGGCGAACGGCTACGTATTTGACAGCCAGGATGAGGGGGATTCGTTTGCCAACGAGAGCGGCGTTTTCCCGCTGGATAGGGACAAGAAGGATTACGTATCCGGCTTCGGAGGCATTGCAAGCCTGCTTCCCACGGAGGATGGCCATATTGTTCTTGGCCGCGCCGTGAGCGACGGTAAGCCGGTCAATGCGAGGCCCTGCGCCATCGCCCGCATCGATATGCAGGGCCATGAGCTGTGGCGCTTCACCTCCGAAGCCTACGCCTCGGGCGGATTTAGCTGCGCCAGCCTGCTTGAAAACGGCGGCCTGCTGTGCCTCTGGAGCGACTATGAGCAGGAGCGGCAGCGCCTGCTGCGCCTGAACGCCTCCGGCGAGCTGGCGTGGGAGCTGGATGTGCCATGGGACGCCGGTAATTGCTTTACCCCCTGCGACGAGGGGTTTGTATTTCTTCGCACGTGGCAGGAGAAAACCCGCACCCATATTCGCTTTACCCTGATAAACGAACAGGGCGAGCGAATCGAAACCCGTCAATGCGAACCCCTCAAGGATAATGTATGGAGCCTGGAAATGTTCACCTGGCAGGGCGAGGCCTGGTATGTGGGCCTGCACGAGCGCTCCCAAAAGCGTGTGAACGACCGGCAGGACAATCTGGAGCTGCAAGACGTTGCGCTCATCCGCTTCAAGGATTGTGCGCTTGCGCAGGAAGAGTAGGCGGCAATACCCGCACAGCGGATATAACCTGCCTTCCTTGCCCTTCAAAGGAATACAAAACCGCCGCTTATGGCCGTTAGCCTCAAGCGGCGGTTTTTACCATTTTGCTTTAGGGAGCCACCTTCACCGGGTCGCTGTACGCGCTGTACACGCGCCTGCCGTTGCTGTTCTTATAGGCGCGCACCTTGTAGTAATAGGTGCGGCTGATATCCTCTTTCGCTAGCTTCTGCGTCCAGCGCTGGGTGGTGGCCTGCTCGTCCACCTTGGTATAGGTTCCGTTCTTGCTGGCGGCGCGGTAGAGCACATAGCCCGACGCGCCCTTTACATAGGCGCTTAGCGTTACATGCTTGGCGTATTCCTTCAGCGCAAGCTCAGGCTGCGCGTCGCCAATGGTGGCGGCCGTAACGGCCCCATCCGCTCCGCTGCCGCCAATGGTCACGGTGCAGCTGGCGGCGTCCAGGCCGTCGGCCTTTACGGTCAGGGTTGCCGTACCGTTCTTTTTGCGCTTTACGGTTCCGTCCTGCAAAACGGTAAACACGCCGGTATTCCCGCTTTTGAAGGTTAAATCCGCCAGTTCGCATTTGCCGATTTGCACATCATAGCGGTCATACAGGTATACCGTGGGCTGGGCGGAGGTTTTGGTTTTCAGGTTCATATCCGCCACGCGCAGCTCAAAACGCTTGTGGCTGTTATCCGCGCGGGCGTACATGCCCTTGGCAATCTCCACCTTCATGCTGCGCGTTGCGCCCGCCTTGGCGGTGCTAGCCGCCTTTGTAAGCCCTGCGGCGTCCGCCTGCCCCTGTAAGTACAGCGCCCAATAATATTCGTTATAACTGCCCTTCACCTGCACGCAGGCAAGCCCGGCATGGGTAAAATCGCCGTCCAGAAGCATGTCCGGCGCGTTTTCCAGCCAATCTGCCGCCGCGTCCTCTGCCTTGGAATAGCCCGCGGCGATGCACTCGCCCACGGCCGTGCAGCCCTTGAGCCGCGCATAGCCGTCGTCCGCCGTATCATAATCCGTCAAATCCGGTCGCGCGTGATCAAAAAACACAAACAGCTCCGCCGCGCGCTGGATAGCCACCTTCTCCAAATCCGCAAGCATCACCAGCGCGTCCAGGCCATTTTTCTGACGGTATTGGTTAATCAGCTTCAGCGCGGAACGCGCGCGGTTTTGGTAGGTGGTTACCTGGAACGAAACCGTGAGCGTTTTGGCTACTGCTACGGCTGTTTGCCCGGTGGGAAGCAGCGTTAGGCACATTGCCGCGATAAGCGCCGTGCAAGCAAGGGTTTTCAAGCGTTTTCTCATAGGCTCGAACGCCTTCCTCTCATAATCGTCTTTCTTAGGCCGCATTGCATGCTCAACCCTTTAGGCCGCGCACAAATTCCGTCAGCTCCGTCGTTTCTCCGCCGAAGGCTTCGGTTTGCACCCTGCCGCTGCGCACAAAGCCCATGTGCTCGTAAAAGCCTTCTGCCCGCGTATTTTTACTAAACGCCCACAGGCATACGTTTTCCGCCCCATCGGAGCGCAGGCGTTCAAACGCCGCCTCCATCAGCAGGCGGCCATAGCCGCGCCCCGCATAGTCCGGCAGCAGGTAGATGCTCACAATCTCGCCATAGCCCTCGCGCCCCGGCTCGCGGGCAAAGCTCACCATGGCCGTGCCAACCACCCTATCGCCGTCAAACAGCCCCAGGGATGACGAGGGATCCGCGTTCAGCATGGCGCTCCATCGGTCATGCGTCAGCTTATCCAAAAAGTGCTGGGGCAGAATGCCGCGATAGCTTGCCTTCCAGCTTTCTGCGTACACGCGGCCAACCGCGTCAAAATCATCTCCTGAAGCTAACGCGCGTACCAACATCCTTCCCAACCTCCTTGCAATAGGGATAAGCCAAGGGACGCCGGCGTCGCTGCCGGCGTCCCCAAAAGGGTTATATGATACTTCGATATCCGCAAGCCTTTTTCCTCTTGCGGGCAACTCGTAGCCGCCGCAGCCAGGCCAAATCATCACGGCGAAAAGCTCAGCGATACCATCCAGCGTCTAAAGGCGTTTGCAAACGACGCAACCGCCTTGGTTCCTTTACCGTTTCCTTAGATAACCGCACAGCGCCTCCGTCACGCTGCCTATGTCCGCATCCGTCAGATACGGATGCATTGGCAGCGCCAGGATGCAATTGCACGCCTTGAGCGTGTTGGGATACCATTCATCCATGAAATGCTTACCGGCATACGCGGTTTGCTGATGAATGCCGCGCGGGTAGTAGATCATGCTGGGAATGCCCTGCTCCTTCAAATGGCGCTGGGCCCCGTCGCGCTGCGCGCGGCCCTCAAGCAGGATGCTGTACTGCGCCCAGCTGCTTTTGTAGCCTTCAGGCAGGGCGGGCGTTCGCACATGCCCCGCCAGCGCCTGCGTATACTTTTGGGCCGCCGCGTCCAGCGCCGTTAGCTCATAGCGCCGCAAAGCGTCCAGCTTGGGCAAAAGCACCGCCGCCTGCAAGGTATCCAGCCTTGAGTTCATGCCAATGCGCTGGTTATCGTACTTATCCGTTTCCCCACGGCCGTTGGCCCTCAGCGAGCGCAGCAGCGCGTCCAACCGGGCGTCGTCCACAAACACCGCGCCGCCGTCGCCATAGCAGCCCAACGGCTTGGCCGGAAAAAAGGAGGTGATGGCCGCGTCGCCAAAGGAGCAGGCGTTGCGGCTGCCAATCGCGCCGCCGTAGCCCTGGGCCGCATCCTCCAATACCAGCATGCCGTGCGCCTTGGCAATGGCCCCTATGCGGATGTAGTCGGCGGGCTGGCCAAACAAGTCCACAGCGATTACCACGCGGGGCCGGAAGCGCCCCTCCGCCTCCACGCGCGCTATGGCGCTTTCCAAAGCGTCCGGGCACATGTTGAAGGTTGCCAGGTCGATGTCCACCGGAATTAACTCCGCGCCCACGGCGCTTGCGCAGCCGGCGGAGGCGAAATACGTAAAGTCCGGGGCAAACACCGCGTCCCCGGGGCCTATGCCCCACATCATCAGCGCCAGCTCCAACGCGTCGGTGCCGTTGCCGCAGGTTACGCAGTGGGCCCGGCCCACATCCTCCCTTAGCCGTTCCTCCAGCCGCGCCACCTGTGGGCCCAGAATGAATTGGCTTTCCTGAATTACTTCCGCCATACCGGCGTCAATTTCCGCCTTCAGCGCCCGGTACTGCGCTCCCAGGTCATGGAACTGCATCCGCATCCACCTCTTTTAGCCCTTCCCCATCCGGTTCATAGCGCCTGCCGCACGCTTCGCAGCGCAACGCGCCGCGTAGCAGCGCGCCGCAGGTGCACACAAAGCCGCTCGGCCTGGCAGGCACGCCCAGCATCAGCGCGTGCGGCGGCACGTCGCGCGTAACCACCGCGCCCGAGCCAATCATCGCGCAGCGGCCAATGCGGTGCCCGCATACCACCGTTGCGTTGGCCCCGATGCTCGCGCCGTCCTCCACCTGGGTGGGCACAAAGCGCTCATGCCCTTTGGGATAACGCGCCCTGGGAGTGAGGTCGTTGGTAAATACGCAGCTTGGGCCGCAAAACACGCCGTCGCCCAGCGTAACGCCCTCATAAATGCTCACGTTGTTTTGCAGCTTGCAGCCGTCGCCAATCACGGTACGGCTGCCCACATAGCAGTTCTGCCCGATGGAGCAGCCCTTGCCTATGCGCGCGCTGCCCTCCACATGGCAAAAGTGCCATACCTTGGTGCCCTCGCCCAGCTGTGCGCCCTCATCCACCACGGCGGTGGGGTGTACATACGCCTTCATCGTCCAAACCGCCCCTCAAAATCGATGGTCGCGCAGTCCTCAAGCGGCAGCTTCACCGGCCTGTGCTCGGCGGCCGAGCGGTAAATCGCCAGCACCAGCTCCAGCGCGCGCATGCCCGCGCGGCCATCCACATAGGGCGCGCGGTTTTCCCGAATCGCGGCGATCATATCGGCATACAACGGCGTGTGGCCATAGCCGTACACATTGGGCGGGTTTTCGCCAAACTGCATCTTGATGGTGGCGGGGTCGCCGCGCCCGTCGCGGAAATCCCACTCCTCAATGATGTTTACGCTCTTGCCGCCCGCTTTCACGGTGCCGTTTTCCCCAAACAGGTACAGCGTTTCTTCCAAATTATGGGGATATACGTTGGTGGTGCCCTCCACAATGCCATAAGCGCCGCTGGAAAAGCGAATCAGCGCCATACCCAGGTCCTCCGCCTGGATATAGGCGTGGTTAAGGTTATCGGTATAGGCCATTACCTCGTCCACCCCATCGCCCATCATCCAGCGTAGCAGGTCTATATTGTGGATGCACTGGTTCATCAGCGCGCCGCCATCCTGCTCCCAGGTTCCGCGCCACGGCGCCTGCTCGTAATAGGAGGGCCCGCGGTTCCAGCGGATATGCGCCGTGCCGTGCAGCATGCGCCCAAAGCGCCCTTCCTCCACCGCCGTGCGTATTTTTTGGATGGACTTATTAAACCGGTTCTGATGGCAGGCGCACAGCTTTACATTCCGCGCGTCCGCCTCCTGAATCAGCGCCCGCGCGTCCGAAAGGGACAGGGCCAGGGGTTTTTCAATAATCACATTCGCGCCCGCGCGCAGCGCGTCCAGGCCGATAGAGGCATGCTTGCCGCTTTCTGTGGCCACGGCGCACAGCTGGGGCTTCTCGGCGGCGAGCATTTCCCGGTACTCCGTATAGCGGCGCACCTTTGCCCGCGCGCCTTCCTCAACTGGGGCAAGCACCGTTTCCATATGCTCGGGCACGGGGTCGCACACCGCGCACAGTTCCATATCCTGCGCGTTGTTCATCGCCGCGGCGATATGGTTGGGCGCGATGCGGCCGCAGCCAATCAGCGCGTAACGAAGCCTTTCCTTCATCGCTAAGCTCCTTTCGCGCTTACAGCAAGCGAATGTTCTCGCGGTCTTTTATATTTTTCATGGCGTTTTTGGTATCAAACACCAGCTTGGCATGCCGCGCCACAAACGCATAATCAACGGTGGTATGCGCGGTGGTCACCATTACCAGGTCGGCCTCCTCAAGCGCCTGCGCCGTGAGCGCGGGAATGCCGGTTTCCACCTTGCCGCCCTCCCTGTACTGCGCGATATAGGGGTCGTAGAAGCAAACCTCCGCGCCCAGCTTGCGAAGGCTATCAATCACGCGGATGGCGGGGCTTTCGCGGTAGTCGTCAATATCCTGCTTGTAGGCCACGCCCAGCACCAGCACCTTCGCGCCGTTCATGGCCTTCTTTTGCTCGTTGAGCGCGCCCATGGCGCGCTGCGCGCAGTATTCGGGCATGCGGTCGTTAATGATCATGCTGCTTTCAATCATGGAGGTATGAAAGCCAAACTCGCGCGCCTTCCAGCTCAAGTAATACGGGTCCAGCGGGATGCAGTGCCCGCCCAGGCCCGGGCCGGGATAGAACGCCTGAAAGCCATAGGGCTTGGACTTCGCCGCCTCCACAACCTCCCAAATGTTGATGCCCATGCGGTTGCACAGGATGGCCAGCTCGTTGATCAGCCCAATGTTTACGTTGCGGTAGGTGTTTTCCAAAATCTTTTCCATTTCCGCCACGGCGGGGCTGCTGACGCGGTGCACGGGCGCTTCCAGCACAGCCTCGTACAGGGTGGCGGCAATATCGGTGCACTCCGGCGTAACGCCGCCCACAACCTTTGGCGTGTTCTTGGTTTTATAAATCAGGTTGCCGGGATCCACCCGCTCGGGTGAAAACGCCAGGTAAAAATCCACGCCGCAGGTAAGCCCGCTCTTTTCCAAAATGGGCTTCACCAGCTCCTCCGTGGTGCCGGGGTAGGTGGTGGACTCCAGCACCACCAGCATATCCCTGTGCATATGGGGCATAATGCTTTCCGCCGAGGAGCGCACATAGCTGATATCCGGCTGCTGATGCCCATCCAGGGGCGTTGGCACGGCGATGCACACGCAATCGCAGGAGGCCACGGAGGCAAAGTCCGTTGTGGCGCGTAGCATACCCTCCCGTACAATGCGTTCCAGGTCGCTGTCCACTACGTCGCCGATATAATTATGGCCTTGGTTGACCATATCCACCTTTTGGGCCTGCACATCAAAGCCGATCACATGGAAACCGGCCTTGGCCTTTTCCACCGCCAACGGCAGCCCCACATAGCCCAGGCCAACCACGCCCAGCGTTACGGTGCGATCCAGTATCTTTTGCTTCAAAACAGACATGCCGCTATCTCCTTTGCATGCAGATGGGGAAGTCTTCCAGCCTTGCGCCCGCTTTCCCAAGTATGTATGATACCGCATGGGGCCGTGAAAGTCAATCTATCCTAAGGCCTCTTGGGCCATCCCCGCTTACATGTATATAAAAAACTCGCACTCCAGCCGCCCGTTATACAGCCTGCGTTTCTTATCCGCCCGCCTGCCAAAGGCGCGCTCAAAGCCGGGATCTGCGGTAATGGCGCACAGCTTCCAGCCGGGATGCCGCCTGCTTAGCGCCCCCAGCTCGCGGTACAGCGCGCGCGCGCCCTCGCGGTCGCTCAAGCGCTCGCCGTAAGGCGGATTTAGCAGGAATACGCCCGGCTCGCCCTCTAGCGTTACATTGCGCAAATCCGCCTGTCGGGTCCGGATACGTCCCGCAAGCCCCGCCTGCGCAATATGCCTTTGACACAGCCTGAGCGCCTCGGGATCGATGTCGCTGCCGCCAATCATAAGGGGCGCTTCCTGCCGGTACGCCTCGCCGGCCTGTTGCCTTAGGGCCCGCATCCGCTCCGCAGGCATGAAGGGATATGCCTCGCACGCAAAGCTGCGCGTAAGCCCTGGGGCCCTCTGCGTAGCCTTAAAGGCCGCCTCTATCATAAGCGTGCCGGTGCCGCAGCAGGGGTCGTATAACGGCATGCCTTCGCGCCATGGGCAAATATCCACCAGCGCCGCCGCCAGCGTTTCCCTTAGCGGCGCTTCGCCGTTCCAGGTGCGGTAGCCACGTCGGTTAAGCGCCTCGCCGCTCATATCCAGCGTCACGCGCGCCCGGTCGTTCACCACCGCGATCTCAATGGGAAACTGCGCCCCGGTTTCCGGCAGCCGCGCGGTGTTCAGGCCCTTCATCAGGCGCTGTACAATGGCCTTTTTGCCCACGGCCTGGCAATCCCTCACGCTCATAAGGCGGCTGCGCACGCATTTACCGCTCACATGGATGGCCGCGTCGCGCGGCAAAAGCTTCTCCCAGGCTATGCCGCCCGCCAACTGGAATAAATCCTCAAAGGTAAAAACCTCGCGCTCCGCCAGCACCATCAGCACGCGGTCCGCCGTGCGTAGCCACAGGTTGGCGCGGTACGCGTCCGCAAGGGAGGCCGCAAACCGCGCTCCCCCATTTTCCGCCTTCGCCGCAAGGCCCATGCGCTTAAGCTCGTTCGCGGCCACGCCCTCCAGGCCAAAGGCCGCCGTCGCTAAAAACGTGTATTCCATCGCCGCCTCCACACAAATTCCTTCATCGCCTATAAAAAACGCTGTGCACGCACGCGGGCGCGTCCGCTTACCGAAAGCCCGCGTTTCCATCCCGCCAGGCCGGGGGTATGTCCCGGCGTATCCCAGGCAGCGCCGCCGCGCGCGCCTTCCCTTCGCAGGCTGGGCCCGTTCATGCCGCGCCGCTATACGCATGGGGGCCCGCCGCAAGGCAGGCCCCGTATCACCAGATTGCCTACGCCATTCCCAGACGGCCGCATACGCGCCGTTTCCGGGCCGTTTGCCTATGCGCGCGCGAAGGGCATGCCCCGCCGTCCTTTGCAAGGCCGCAGGAAAGGCGTATATCTGCTTTCTCATGGCAGGCGTTCCTCCACCATTCGCCCAAGCAGCTCCCAGGGGAAAGGCGGGTTGGCAACGGGCCTGACCGCCAGGGCAAGCAGCTTGATGGGGTTGTCATCCGCAGCGATGCGGTTAGAATGCAGGCAGCCGCATATCCGGCAACGGTGAATAAGCGCCCATTCCCCCTTATGCCGCACCCATACGCCAACTGCCTCCATCACGCCTCCGCAGCCCGCGGCGCGGTCGCCGGGCTGCGTGTCCAAGTGCAGGCTGCAAAGGCATTCTGGGCAATGGTTGCGCTGCGCGCTGCCAGCCCCTTCAGGCGTTACCCGCGCGCCGCATGCCGCGCATACAAACGCGCCGTTTTTGATATTCTTCTGTTTTTGGTATGCCATGAAAAATAAGCTCCTTCCAAAATGGCTCACCTTTCTGGAAGGCTTTGCGGAAGTTTAGTTTGCGCAAGCCTTCCGGCTTTGCGCGCTTTCCAATACGCCGCGATTCTTCATAAGGCTTTTCTCCCGTACGTTTTGAGGCGTTGCGCCCCTATTTTCTAATTCGTGCCAGGAAACGGTTTTCCTGCTTTGGCTGGCCCGGCTTCAACAGCCAATCAAGGGTTCCGCGTCAGTCCTCCTCCAAAATCCTGTCTACCAGCGCCCGCACATGAATCTCCACCGTATCCAGGCAGGCGAGGGGCGGAGGCGTTTGCGAAAACAGCAGGGGCAGCTCCGTACAGCCAAGCGCCACAGCCTCTATCCCGTCCTCGCGGGCCATGCGCCCAATGATTCGCAAAAACGCCTCTCGCGTTTCCTGAGTAACCACGCCCTGTTCCAGCTCCCCGGAGA
This sequence comes from uncultured Eubacteriales bacterium, assembly GCA_900550955.1. Classification (GTDB taxonomy): domain Bacteria; phylum Bacillota; class Clostridia; order Christensenellales; family Aristaeellaceae; genus Limiplasma. Next base: position 72,487 of record URUF01000006.1, read on the forward strand.
TGCGTTCCGCCACAAAGGCGCGCTCCGTTTCCGTGGGCACGGCCACGGAGATGCCAGCGCCTTCAAACGGCTTTCGAAAGAACGCGCCCTCCATGGTAAAGGCCGTGCCCAGCAACCCCACGCGCGCATACCCACGCGCAAGCGCCTCGTCGCGCGCCGCGTCAACAATGCTTACCATAGGCACCGGGGCGCGCGCCGCCACATCGTCAAATACGATGTGCGGGGTATTGGCGCTGATGGCCACAAAATCCGCTCCTGCAGTTGCAAGCCGCTCCACCGCACCGCTCAGGTAAGCGGCCAGCGCGGCGTAATCCTTGTTTTCGCACAGCTCCAGAACATGAAACACATCCAGGCTTTCCACCGTCAGGTTGGGAAACGCCTCCCGGCCAAGCCTCTCCTTTACGCCATACGCGATGTTTCGGTAATACATCATGGTGGATTCCGGCCCAAGGCCGCCGATCAGCCCCAGCTTCTTCATATGCACCGCTCCTCCTATCAGCCCTTTGGTTCCGAAGGGGCGGCCTCCAAACCCGTCACCACGTCGTCCATCAAGGCCATTACCATGGGAATTCCCTTGTCCTGCTTGCCCTGCAAAAGCACCTCGTCGCTCATGATCAGCGTGTAGGGGCTCAGCTTTTGGTTTACGCGCACGCTCACGCCGTCCCCGGCGGGAGCCAGCGCCGCGCCCGCCAGCCTTGTGCCGTTGGAGCCGCTCTTGTTGAAGTAGAAGCTCTTTACCCCCTTGCCGCCGCGCGCCTGCGGTTCAAAGTCCATATACAATACGCGCTTGGCAAAGCCGCGCTCCGTCATCAAAAGCAGCTGGTCGGCGGCTTGCGGCTGGCCGCACCACAGCACAGCGTCGTTTTGTTCAAGCGTCATGCCCTTTACGCCGCCAGCCACGCGCCCCTGCGCGGGAACGCCGTCCGCATGGAAACGTATGCTCATCCCGCTTTGGGACAGCAATAGCACGTCCAGCGCCGGATTCAGCGGCAGCACCGCCTGCACGCTGTCGCCTTCGCGCAGGTTCAGGGCGGCAAATTTTGCGCGGCGCACATCGTATTCGGCGGCGGCCGTGCGCTTGACCTGCCCGCGCCTGGTTACAAACAAAAGGTCGGGATGCGCGGCCAAATCGCTGGGCTTTACGCACAGGATATTCACGGGAACCTCGTTTTCCTCCAATCCCGCCAGCACGCCGCTTAGCAGCGCGCCGCGCTCCTTGGGCCTGTTCATCTCCGGCAGGGCGGAAATGCTCAGGGGGTAGCAGTTGCCCCTGTCCGTAAAGAAGTACAGGGTATGATCCGTCAGCGTTTCAAAGCGATACAGGGGCGCGTCCTCCGGCGCGTCGCTTTCCGGTAGCTGCTTGCGCGCGCGCGGCGGGTACATGCGCCTAAGCAGGCCCGCGCGGGAATAGGTTACCAGCGCCTCCTCAGCGATGATCTCATCCTTTTGGATGGCCTCCACCACGTCGCTGGCGCTCACAATCTCGGTACGGCGCTCGTCGCCGTACTTGTCCGCCACGGCACGAAGCTCCTTCTTGATCACGTTCATCAGCTTCTTTTCGCTGGCAAGGATGCCTTCCAGCTCCCCAATCAGCTTGCGAAGCCCGGCGTACTCCTTGCGCAGTGCCTCAATTTCCAGGTTGGTCAGGCGTTGCAGGCGCATGTCCAAAATGGCCTGCGCCTGTATTTCCGTAAGCGCGAAGCGCTCCATCAGGCCCGCCTTGGCCGTCTTGGGGTTCTCGCTTTTGCGAATCAGCGCGATAACCTCGTCCAGGTTATCCACCGCCACCATCAAGCCCTCCAAAATATGCGCGCGGGCGCGGGCCTTGTCCAGGTCGTACTGGGTGCGGGCAGTTACCACGTTTTTGCGGTGGCGGATGTAGTAGCGTATCGCGCGCCTAAGGGAGAGCAGGCGCGGCTTGCCGTCCGCGATCGCCACCATATTTACGCCGAAGGTGATCTGCATCTCGCTGTATTTGAACAGATAGCTCAGTACCTTTTCCACATCCGCGTCCTTTCGCAGCTCGATCACCGCGCGCATGCCCATGCGGTCGCTCTCGTCGCGGATATCGTAAATACAGCCCAACGCCGCCTTTTTTTCCTCGCTCAGCTTGAGGATCTTTTCAAGCATGGCGGCCTTGTTCACCTGATAGGGGATTTCCGTAATTACAATCAGCTTGCGTCCGGCGGGGCCGTCCTCCACATGGGTGCGGGCGCGCAGCGTTAGCTTTCCCCGCCCCGTTTCATAGGCCGCGCGTATCTCCGGCGTGTCCAAAAGCACGCCGCCGGTGGGAAAATCCGGCGCGGGCACAAGCTTCATCAGCTCATCCAGCGTAATTTCCGGGTTATCAATTTGGGCGATCACGGCTTCGATGGTTTCCCTCAGGTTATGCGGCGGGATGTTGGTTGCCAGGCCCACCGCGATGCCGCTTGCGCCGTTCACCAGCAAATTGGGGAAGCTGGCCGGCAGCATGTCCGGCTCTTTCAAGGTATCGTCAAAGTTGAGGCGGAACGGCACGGTATCCTTGTCCAAATCGCGCAGCATTTCAATGGCAAGCGGGGTCATGCGCGCCTCGGTATAACGCATGGCCGCAGCGCCGTCGCCATCCACGCTGCCAAAATTGCCGTGACCGTCCACCAGCGTGGCGCGCATGCTAAAGTCCTGCGCCAGGCGCACCAGCGCGTCGTACACGCTGGTATCGCCATGCGGATGATATTTACCCAAGCAATCGCCCACGATGCGCGCGCACTTGCGGTGCGGGGTATCCGGGCCGATAGCCAGCTCGTTCATGGTAAAAAGGATACGGCGCTGCACGGGCTTAAGGCCGTCCTCCGCGCGGGGCACCGCGCGCTCCATAATCACGTGCTCGGCGTAGGGGAGCATGCTGTTGTGCATGACCTCCTCCATGGGGGACACAATGATGTTCTGGTCCACGCCAATCGGCGGACGGTCGTCCTGCTGCTTGCGGCTCAACGCTGCTCACTCCCCTCGTTGATCTTGTCGCTAAAGGCGGTAAAGCTGTCCTCGCGGTTAAAATTGGCATATTGGCTAATGTACTGGCGGCGCGGCTCCACCTTATCGCCCATAAGGATGGTCACAAGCCGTTCCGCCTGCGCCGCGTCCTCAATGCTTACGCGCATAAGCTTGCGTTGGCTGGGATCCATGGTGGTTTGCCACAGCTGCTCGGGGTTCATCTCGCCAAGGCCTTTATAGCGCTGCAGGGTATAGCCCTTGGTTGAGCCTTTGGTAAGCTTGCGCAGCTCGTTATCATCATAGGCATACTGCGCCTTGTTGCCGCGCTGCACCTTATATAGCGGCGGCATGCCGATGTACACATGCCCCTCGGTAATCAGCTCGCGCATATAGCGGTAAAAGAACGTAAGCAGGATTGCGCGGATGTGCGCGCCGTCCTGATCCGCGTCCGAGAGGATGATCACCTTGTGATACTTTAGCCCGCTCAGGCTGAAACTTTCATCAATATTGGTGCCCAGCGCCGTGATGATGGAGCGGAACTCCTCGTTGCCAAGCACCTGATCCAGCCGCTTCTTTTCCGCGTTAAGCGGCTTGCCGCGCAGCGGCAAAATGGCCTGGAAGCGCCTGTCGCGCCCCTGCTTGGCGCTGCCGCCCGCGCTGTCGCCCTCCACGATGAACAGCTCGTTTTGCTCCGCCTTGCGCCCCGTGCAGCTGGAAAGCTTGCCCACCAGCGGCGCGGCCTCCAACGCGTTTTTTGTGCGCGCCACGTCGCGGGCCTTGCGCGCGGCCTCGCGCACGCGCGCCGCGCGCACCGCCTTTTCAATCAGCTGCATGGCCAGGTCCTGGTGCTTCAAATCCTCAAAATAAGCGGTCAGCTGCTGCCCAAGGATGGCCTCCACCGCCGGGCGCACCTCGGTATTGCCCAATTTTCCCTTGGTTTGGCCCTCAAACTGGGGGTTTTTTACCATGGCGATCATTACAGCGGTCATACCCTCGCGAAAATCGTCGCCGCCAAGGTTGTTGTCCTTGTCCTTCAGCGCGCCAAGCCGCCTGGCAAAGTCGTTCATCACCTTGGTGTAAGCGGCCTTGAAGCCCGTTTCATGCGTGCCGCCCTCGCCGGTGGGAATGTTGTTCACATAGCTGAACACGTTTTCCGTGTAACTGTCCGTATACTGAATCGCCACACGGAAAATCACGTCCTCGCGCATGCCCTCCAGGTAGATGGGTTCCTCATGCAGCGGCGTTTTATCGGCGTTGAGGTATTTCACATAATCCACAATGCCGCCCTGATAGCAAAACACCTGGCGGCCCTCGCCGCGCTGCGCGTCCTCGTCGCCCTCCTCGTCGCCGCCGCCCTGCGGCGCGCGCTCGTCCACGAAGGTGATCGTCAGCCCCTTGTTCAAATAGGCCAGCTCGCGCAGGCGGCGGGCCACGGTATCGGCGTTGAAGCGCACGGTTTCAAACACGCGGTCGTCCGGCATAAAGCGCACCAGCGTGCCGCGCTCCCGCGTGTTGCCCAGCTCCTTAAGAGGCCCTGTGGGCCTGCCTGCCACTACCTTTTGCTGCGCGGGGTCGTAGGCGCTTTCAAAGCGCATATGATAATGCTTAAAGTTCAGGTATACGTCAATTTCCACCCAGCGGCTCAGCGCGTTTACCACGCTTGCGCCCACGCCGTGCAGGCCGCCGGAATACGCGTAGTTTTCGTTATTGAACTTGCCGCCCGCGTGCAGCTTTGTATAGATGACCTCCACGCCTGAAACGCCCATCGTGGGGTGGATATCCACCGGCAGGCCGCGTCCGTTATCGCGCACGCTCACGGATCCGTCCGCGTGCAGCGTTACGTCCACCTGCGAGGCGTAGCCGCCCATGGCCTCGTCAATGGCGTTGTCCACGATTTCCCAAAGCATATGGTGCAGCCCGCGCGAGCCCGTGGAGCCAATGTACATGCCCGGGCGCATACGTACCGCGTCCAGCCCCTCTAGCACCTGTATGCTTTGCGCGTTATACTGGTTCGTCATCCGGTTCACTCCTTGATATCCTTCAAAGGCCGCCTGCTGCGGCAGGCGTAAAAAGCAACACTTTATTATACCATGAAATTTCCGTTTTGGACAAGCTTGCGGCCTGTGTTTCGCCAAAGGCATAAAAAAGGCTTTGCGCATCGTCGGGGCTAAACAAGCCCAACCATGCGCAAAGCCTCTCCTTGCATCTGCCCGGCGAATTGGAAACGGCCGTTTTACCATACAAACGGGAGTATCTTATACTTCACCCGTTCTTTGTATTCCGTATATCCCTCCAATTCGCTTTCAAGAACCTTTTCCTCGTTACGAATCCGTTTTGCGATAATAACCGGGTACGCAAGGAAAACCGCAAATGAAATGGGCGAGCCAAGCACAAGCGGTATGGAAAGGAACAAACCAAGAGTCGCGCTGTACATAGGATGGCGCACAATACCATACAGGCCCGTATCGATCACCTTTTGGTTTTCCTGAACCTCTACCGTGCGGGAAAGATATGCGTTCTCACGCAGCACCTCCGCATACATCGCATAAGCAAGCAAAAACACGATCGTTCCAATCCAGGCTATGCAATCCGGCAAAACAAACCACTTGAAACGAAAATTGAATCCCGCTGTTACAAAGCCAAGTACAAACATCAGCCCGCTCAGTTTTATCACAAGCTGCTGTTCCGCCTGCTCCTCCTTTGCATGAAGCCGCTTCCTAAGCAACGCGGGATTTTTGCGCATCATAACAATACCAGCCAAAAGCATTGGGATGAATAGAATCCCCATAAAGAGCCAGCCGTTTGGATAGCGCAGCGTGCCCGCAGGCACGAATATCAACGCCGCTATAAGCGCAACGCCCAGCGCAAATTTCAGAATTGCCTGAAAAAACAAATCCCTCGTCACGTAACACCGCCCCTAAAAGCAAGTAACCCGCATTTCCTTATTGCCCGCTCCAAAGCGCCTTTGGACGGCCCCAATCAGACCCCCAGTCCAGCGCTTCCATGCCCTTTTCCTGCGAAGCGCCTATCCCAGCGCGCAAGGGCTGTTCTTTTTGTCCCGGCTACGGCATCCAGCCTTTCCTTCTCCTCTATCCGCAAAGCCAAGCTGGACAAGGCTTATGGTATCATATCCCCTGCAAGCTGTCAAAGCCTGCGCGCTTCGGGCAGGCAAAAAACCGCCTGCGCCCGATAGCCGGACGCAGGCGGTTTTCCATTCTGTTAGAAATTCTCCACCAGGTTAATATCCTTGTAGCGCTTCATGCCCGTACCTGCGGGAATCAGCTTGCCGATGATCACGTTTTCCTTCAGGCCCAGCAGCGGATCCACCTTGCCCTTGATGGCGGCGTCGGTGAGTACGCGTGTGGTTTCCTGGAAGGACGCGGCGGAAAGGAAGCTCTCCGTGGCCAGGCTGGCCTTGGTGATGCCCAGCAGCACGCGCTTGGCAATGGCGGGACGGCCGCCCTTTTCAATGGTTGTGCGGTTGGCCTCCTCAAAGCGGTAGATATCCACCAGCGAGCCGGGAAGCAGCGTAGTATCGCCGCTGTCCTCCACGCGCACCTTGCGCAGCATCTGCTTAACGATGATCTCGATATGCTTATCGCTGATGTTAACGCCCTGCTGGCGGTACACGCTCAAAACCTCGCGCAGCAGGTAGTCCTGCACGGCCTTTACGCCCAGGATGCGCAGCAGGTCATGCGGATTGATGGATCCGCTGATCAGCTCGTCGCCGGCCTCCACATGCTGGCCGTCCTGCACCTTCAGGCGGCTGCCGTAGTTGATCTGGTACACCTTGGTTTCGGAGGGATCCTCCTCGTTCACCACGGTTACCTCGCGCTTCTTCTTGTTCTCGCCCAGGCTTACGCGGCCGCTGATCTCGGTCAGGATGGCGTCGCGCTTGGGCTTGCGGGCCTCAAACAGCTCCTCAACGCGGGGAAGGCCCTGCGTGATATCGTCGCCGCCGGCAATACCGCCGGTATGGAAGGTACGCATCGTCAGCTGCGTGCCGGGCTCGCCGATGGCCTGCGCGGCGATGATGCCAACAGCCTCGCCCACATCCACAGCGCCGCCGGTAGCCAGGTTCGCGCCGTAGCAGCGTGCGCAAACGCCAGTTTCGTTGCGGCAGGTAAGAACGCTGCGCACCTGCGCCTTCTTGATGCCAGCCTTGGTGATTTGCTTGGCCTTATCGTTGCTGATGGTTTCATTCAGCGCCACGATGATCTCGCCCGTTTCGGGGTTGACGATATCCTCCGCCGCCACGCGGCCAATCAGGCGGTCCTCCAGGCTCTCGATAACCTGGTTGCCGATGGTGATCTCCTGCACGGTGATGCCGCGCACCTTTTCGCCGCGCTCGGCGAAGCAATCCTGCTCGCGCACGATTACTTCCTGCGATACGTCCACCAGGCGGCGGGTCAGGTAGCCAGAGTCGGCCGTGCGCAGCGCCGTATCGGCCAGCGACTTGCGGCTGCCGTGCGAGCTTAAGAAGAACTCCAGCACCTTCAGGCCTTCGCGGAAGTTCGCGCGGATAGGCAGCTCTAGCGCCTTGCCGGAGGGCGAGGCCATCAGGCCGCGCATGCCCGCAAGCTGGGAAACCTGCGCCGCGCTACCGCGAGCGCCGGAATCCGTCATCATGCGGATGGGGTTAAACTTATCAAGGCTGGGCAGGATTTTGTTGCGCAGGGTAGCGGTGGTGGTATTCCAGATATCAACCACCTTGGTGTAGCGCTCGTCCTCGGAGAGCATACCCATACGGTAAAGGTTGTTGATCTCGGTCACCTGCGCGTCGGCCTCGGCCAGGATCTGGGGCTTCTCGGCGGGCACCTTGATATCGCTTACGGATACGGTGATCGCGCCGCGCGTGGAGTACTTGAAGCCCAGGTTCTTGATGTTGTCCAGCACCTGCGCCGTTTCGTGGATGCCGTGCTTCAAGTATACCTCGTCAACGATCTTGCCCAGTTCCTTCTTGCCCGCCAGGCTGTCGATTTCCAGGGGGAACATTTCCTCCAGGCAGGTGCGGGGCTTACGGCCGATATCCTGCGGAATCACCTCGTTAAACAGCAGCAGGCCCAGCGTGCAGTCAATGATCTTGCGGCCCTTTTCGCCGTTGAATTCCCGCTCCACGCGTACCTTGATGGGAGCCTGCAGGCTCAACTCACCCAGCTGGTAGGCCATCATAGCCTCGTCCGGGCTGGTAAACACGCGTCCCGCTCCCTTGGCGTCGGGCTTATCAATGGTCAGGTAGTAGCAGCCAATCACCATGTCCTGCGAGGGGGACATAACGGGTTTGCCGTCCTGAGGCTTCAAAATGTTGTTGTGCGCCAGCATCAGGAAGCGGGCCTCGGCCTGCGCCTCCATAGACAGCGGCACGTGAATGGCCATCTGGTCGCCGTCAAAGTCGGCGTTGTAGGCGGTACACACCAGCGGGTGCAGTTTCAGCGCCTTGCCCTCCACCAGCATGGGTTCAAAGGCCTGAATGCCCAGACGGTGCAGCGTAGGCGCGCGGTTCAAAAGCACCGGATGCTCCTTGATGACTTCCTCAAGGATATCCCACACCTCGGGGCGGCCCTTTTCCACCATGCGCTTGGCGTTCTTGCCGTGGTGCGCCTTTTTCAGCGTGACCAGGCGTTCAATCACAAAGGGCTTAAACAGCTCCAAGGCCATTTCCTTTGGCAGGCCGCACTGGTACAGCTTCAATTCCGGGCCTACCACAATAACGGAACGGCCGGAATAGTCCACGCGCTTGCCAAGCAAATTCTGGCGGAAACGGCCCTGCTTGCCGCGCAGGAAGTCGGACAGGGATTTCAGCGCGCGGTTGCCGGGGCCCGTTACCGGGCGGCCGCGGCGGCCGTTATCAATCAGCGCGTCCACAGCCTCCTGCAACATACGCTTTTCGTTGCGCACAATAATGTCCGGCGCGCCCAGCTCCAGCAGCCTCTTTAGGCGGTTGTTGCGGTTGATCACGCGGCGGTACAGGTCGTTTAAGTCGCTGGTGGCAAAGCGCCCGCCATCCAGCTGCACCATGGGGCGCAGGTCCGGCGGCATAACGGGAATCACGTCCAGGATCATCCACTCGGGCTTGTTGTGGCTCATGCGGAAGGCCTCGATTACCTCCAGGCGCTTCACGGCGCGGGCGCGCTTCTGGCCCTCGGTATCGCGGTCGCGCTCCTTCTCGGCCAGCTCGGCAATTTCCTTCTTCAGCTTTGCGCTGATCGCGTCAAGATCCAGCTCCTGGAGCATCTCCTTCACGGCTTCGGCGCCCATGCCGGCGCGGAAGCTTCCCACGCCGCACTTGGCCTCCACCTCGCGGTAGCGCGCGTCGGTAATCAGCTCGTGCTTTTTTAGCCCCGTCACATTGCTGTCGCCGGGGTCCAGCACAATGAAGTTGGCAAAGTACAGCACCTTTTCCAGCGTGCGGGGGCTAATGTCCAGCAGCATGCCCATGCGGCTGGGGATGCCCTTGAAATACCAGATATGGCTTACCGGCGCGGCCAGCTTGATGTGGCCCATACGCTCGCGGCGCACCTTGGAGCGGGTCACCTGCACGCCGCACTTGTCGCAAATCTTGTTCTTATCCTTGAACTTGATGCGCTTATACTTGCCGCAGTTACACTCCCAGTCCTTGGTAGGGCCAAAAATGCGCTCGCAGTACAGGCCGTCGCGCTCGGGCTTTAAGGTGCGGTAATTGATGGTTTCGGGCTTGGTAACCTCGCCATAGCTCCACGCAAGGATCTGCTCGGTCGAGGCCATGCCGATCTGGATGGAATCGAGGTTGGTCAGGTCAAACAAAATGCGGCACTCCCTTTCGCTCTATGAGGCAGGATGGGCTTATTCCTCATCCTCGGGCTTATCATCGTCATCCAGGTCGATGCTGCCCAAATCGTCGCTCAAATCCATGTCAAAATCGTCCAAGTCGTCGTCAAGGTTAAAGTCAACCTCCACATCCTCGTCCACAGCGGTTTCAGCCGCTTCGGATCCGGCGGGTTCGGTCTCCTCGTCGTCGCTTTCAAAGCGCAGGGGCGCGGACGTATCCACATCCATATCGTCGTCGTCCAGCTCGCGGATGATGATCTCGTTCTTGTCCGCATCCAGCACCTTGATATCCAGCGCCAGGGACTTGAGCTCCTTAATCAGCACCTTGAAGCTTTCCGGCACGCCGGGCGCGGGGATGTTTGTGCCCTTGACGATGGCCTCGTAGGTCTTTACGCGGCCCACGATATCGTCAGACTTGACCGTCAGGATTTCCTGGAGGGTGTTGGCGGCGCCATAGGCCTCCAGCGCCCAAACCTCCATCTCGCCAAAACGCTGGCCGCCAAACTGGGCCTTGCCGCCCAAGGGCTGCTGCGTAACCAGCGAGTACGGGCCCACGCTGCGGGCGTGCATCTTGTCGTCCACCAGGTGGTGCAGCTTCAGGAAGTACATATAGCCCACCGTTACAGGGTTCTCAAAGGGCTCGCCGGTACGGCCGTCGTACAGGATGGTCTTGCCGTCCGGGCGCTTGCCAGCCTTCACCAGCAGCTCCTCAATATCCTCCTCGGTAGCGCCGTCAAACACGGGGGTGGCCACATGCCAGCCCAGCGCCTTGGCGGCCATGCCCAAATGCACCTCCAGCACCTGGCCCAGGTTCATACGGGAGGGAACGCCCAGCGGGTTCAATACAATCTGCAAAGGCGTGCCATCCGGCATAAAGGGCATATCCTCCTCGCGCAGGATGCGGCTTACAACGCCCTTGTTGCCGTGGCGTCCGGCCATCTTGTCGCCCACGCTGATCTTGCGCTTCTGGGCGATGTAGACGCGAACCATCTCGTTTACGCCGGGGGAAAGCTCATCCTTGTTCTCGCGGGTGAAGATCTTTACGTCCACCACAATGCCGCCCTCGCCGTGCGGCACGCGCAGGGAGGTGTCGCGCACCTCGCGCGCCTTTTCGCCGAAGATGGCGCGCAGCAGGCGCTCCTCGGCGGTGAGGTCGGTTTCGCCCTTGGGCGTTACCTTGCCCACCAGAATATCGCCCGCACGCACCTCCGCGCCGATGCGGATGATGCCGTCCTCGTCCAGGTCCTTCACCGCGTCGTCGCCGATATTGGGAATATCGCGCGTGATTTCCTCCGGCCCAAGCTTGGTTTCGCGGGCTTCGCTTTCAAACTCCTCGATATGGATGGAGGTGTAAATGTCTTCCTTCACCAGCTTTTCGCTGATGAGCACGGCGTCCTCGTAGTTGTAGCCCTCCCAGGTCATAAAGCCAATCAGCACGTTCCGGCCTAGGCCGATCTCGCCCTTTTCGGTGGAGGGGCCGTCCGCCAGCAGGTCGCCCTTCTCAATCGCCTGGCCAGCCTTCACGCGCGGCCGCTGGTTGATGCATGTGCCCTGGTTGCTGCGGGCAAACTTGGAAAGCTTGTAGGTGTGGCGCTCGCCCAGCGTGTCCTTCACCACAATCTGGTCGCCGGCCACCTTCTCCACAACGCCGTCCTGCTTGCTCAAAAGCACCACGCCGCTGTCATGCGCGGCCTTGTACTCCATGCCCGTGCCAACGATAGGCGCTTCCGGCACCAATAGCGGCACAGCCTGGCGCTGCATGTTGGAGCCCATCAGGGCGCGCGTTGCGTCGTCGTTCTCCAGGAAGGGGATCATGGCCGTAGCCACGGATACGATCTGGCGGGGGCTTACGTCAATCAAGTCCACGCGGTCGCGCGGCACCTGGATGATCTCGGCCTTGTCGCGCACGGTCACATATTCGTTTGCGAACGTGCCGTCCTCGTTGAGGGGCTCGTTGGCCTCGGCGACGGTGTAGAAATCCTCCTCATCGGCCGTCATATAGACGATCTGGTCGGTCACCCGATGGGTCTTGGGGTCTACAATGCGGTACGGGGCCTCAATGAAGCCGTACTCGTTGATGCGCGCGTAGGTTGCCAGCGAGCCAATCAGGCCGATGTTGGGGCCTTCAGGCGTTTCAATGGGGCAAATGCGCGCGTAGTGGCTGTAATGCACGTCGCGCACCTCGAAAGAAGCGCGGTCGCGGTTCAGGCCGCCGGGGCCCAGCGCGCTCAGGCGGCGCTTGTGCGTAAGCTCGGCCAGCGGGTTGGGCTGATCCATAAACTGGCTCAGCTGGGAGGAACCGAAGAATTCCTTGATGGCCGCGCTCACCGGGCGGATGTTGATCAGCTCGCCAGGGCGCACCTCGTCCGCGTCCTGGATGGCCATGCGCTCGCGCACCACGCGCTCCAGGCGGCTTAAACCTATACGGATCTGGTTTTGCAGCAGCTCGCCCACGCTGCGCAGGCGGCGGTTGCCAAGATGGTCGATATCGTCGGTAAAGCCGATGCCGTAGGGCAGGCCCAGCAGATAGCTGATAGAGGCCACGATATCCTCGGTGATGATGTGCTTGGGCACCAGGTCGTGCACATGCGCGCGCACGTTCTGGCGCAGCTGCTCCTCGTTCTCGCTGCTGTCCAAAATCTCGCGCAGCACGGGATAGAGCACGTATTCCTGCACGCCCGCCTCCTTGGGGTCAAAGGGCAGGTATGCGGCGGCGTCCACAAAGTGGTTGCCCACCACCTTGTGCGCCTGGCCATCCACATCGATCATCACGCTGTTCACGCCGGCGTTCTGGATGGCGCGGGCCAGCTCCTTGGAGATATCCTCCCCCGCCTTCACCATCACCTCGCCGGTCTGGGGGTTCACCACGTCCTCGGCAGCGGTGCGCTCCTGGATGCGGGTGGCCAGGGACAGCTTTTTGTTGAACTTATAGCGGCCCACGCGCATCAAATCGTAGCGCTTGGAGTCAAAAAACAGCGAGTTAAACAGGCTCTGCGCGCTTTCACGCGTGGGCGGCTCGCCAGGCTTCTGGCGCTTGTAAATCTCAATGAGGCCCTCGTCGCGGCTTTTGGCGTTATCGCCGCGCTGGATAGTGGCCATCAGGCGCTCGTCCTCGCCCAGCAGGTCGATGATCTCCGCGTCGGTGCCATAGCCCAGGGCGCGCAAAATCAGCGTGATGGGCAGCTTGCGCGCCCGGTCGATGCGCACCCACAGCACGTCGTTGGAGTCGGTTTCGTATTCCAGCCACGCGCCGCGGTTGGGGATCACCGTGGTGGCAAACAGGTGCTTGCCCGCCTTATCGATCTGATCCTCGTAATACACGCCGGGCGAGCGCACCAACTGGCTTACAATCACGCGCTCCGCGCCGTTGATGATAAAGGTACCGTGTTCGGTCATGAGGGGGAAGTCGCCCATGAACACGTCGGATTCCTTGATCTCGCCGGTTTCGCGGTTTTTCAGGCGCACGAACACCTTCAGCGGAGCCGCGTACGTCATGTCGCGCTCCTTGCAGCGCTCCACGCTGTTTTTAGGCTCGTCCAAAGAATAATCGACGAATTCCAGCGACAGATTCTCCGTATAGTCCACAATCGGAGATACGTCGTCGAGCACCTCGCGCAAGTCCACGTCCAGGAAGCGCTGGTAAGAGTTTTTCTGCACCTCGATCAGGTCCGGCATGTCCAGGATCTCATCAATGTGCGAGAAGCTCTGTCGCTTCCTCAGCTTCCCCATTTGAACCTCATGCACCATAAATGCCATCACCCCTTATGTTCTCGCACGCGTACCACAAAGCGAAGCGCCGCGCCCTTTTCATGCATCAAAAAATTTCTTGTTGCATTTTTGCCTCCGGGCATGTACAATACCTATCAACGGACAGGCGCAGCTTCGCACAGTAACGATACTGATGCAAGTTTATATTATAGCGCCCGAATGCCCATGTGTCAATACACATGGGCGAAATTCATTTCCATTTCTTCGCTTTTTTTGTGGAAGGGAGCGCCATTTGCCATGATGAAATTCGGTCAGGTCCAAGCCTATAATCCCAAAACCGGAGAGGCTACCATCGCCTACGTGCGCCCCGACGCCTGCGCCAAGTGCGGCGCCTGCGGCACAAAAAGCCACACCGGCTCCATCACGCTCAAGGCGGATTGCGCCGTGGGCGACTGGGTAAAGGTTGAATTGCCGGACGGGCGCTTCATGACCGCCACCGCGCTTGCCTACGTCCTGCCGCTGGCAGGCTTCCTGATCGGGCTGTTCGCGGGGTACGCGCTTTCCGGCGGCAGCGAGCTATGGGCACTTGCGGGCAGCGCCGCCGGCCTTGGCGCATGCCTGTTGGGCCTGAGACTGTATGAAAAGCGCATCAGCGGCCGCCCCGAATGGACGCCGCGCGTAACCGCGGTGTATGCCTCCAAGCCGGATATGGACGATATTGGCTGCGGCGGCGTGGGCTGAACCGCTCTCCCGTTTTGCCAGGCTGCCTCCCTGGCCGCGCGCAATCCGCCGGGAACGTTTCCTTCCCGGCGGCCAGCCTGTCGATAAACCCCATGGGAGGCTTGGAGGGCCGCAGACCCGCAACCTCAATCGTCGTTCTG